>JAOUKM010000011.1 GCA_029882535.1 Candidatus Bathyarchaeota archaeon | reverse complement strand
TTAATCCCCGGCTCAGTCGGAGGAGTCTTAGGAACAGCCCAACTCTTCAAGACACCGTTCATTTCCAACCTCAAGTCATAGTGAAGATGAGTTGCATCATGCTTCTGAATCACGTAAATGCTTCCTTCACCCATTTTCTCCCTACCCTCCGGTTCACTCGTTTTATCAAAATCTCTTAGCTGCCTATACTTCTCAAGCCGCCTAGGCACAATCACCTTCCTGTTAAACACCCACACTCTCTGCAACTTCAAATAAATCAAGCGAAATCAGCTTGACTCTGGTAGGAACACCATTCCACGACCATCCACGAGCCTGATAGTAGTCATCAAGCATCCGCTCAAACTCACTTCTCCTAATTCTGCTGCCTTTTGACACTCCCTTAGGAATAGCGTCTTCAAACACTCGGCCAGGCAAAGAGTCAGCCTTTCTATCAAGCCCCTCTCTAGCGTTAAAAGCTCGTTGCAGATTGTACACCCTCTCACCAATTGTGAAAAGGTCAGCAACACTAGGCTCCATCCCAATAACCGCTTCAATCATTTCCGGATAAGCTTCGGCGAAGAACATATGCCGAGTAAACTTGCACACACCTACAATGTCGTATAACGTCATCAAGTCTTCATGAGCCTTAATTTCATAACCCTTATTCTCAGCCGAAAACCTGTCTATACCCGAGAACTTCCACCATTTTCCAACAAGCTCCGTTCCATAAACCACTGCTGTCAAGTGGTCACCGCCGCGAACAGCAACAGCCACTGCAAGTCCCATTCCCTTAATTCCTCTAACATCATAAGCTGGCAACTCAAGTCCCTTAGAGTGAATAGCGAAGTGACTAGAGCCTCTACCCAGCTTTTCACTGGCTGCCTTTACGCCGTCTGACAAAAGTGCACCGACTTTTCCTTCTCTATAAGCCATCTTCCGCAAAACTTCCAACGTCGCGTCAACGTCTCCGAACTTTAACTCCACACCATCCAAATCTTCCCTAGTAAGCAATCCCTTCTCAAAAGCTTCCATAGCCCACGAAACAGTACACCCCGCAGAGATAGCGTCCAATCCATAAAGGTCGCACATCATCTGAATGTGGCATAGCGCTTCAAAATTGTCAATTTCAAGATTTGCACCAAGAGAATACATTGTTTCATACTCTGGGCCGTCAAGTTCAGTGCCTGCATATTTGCCTTCATCAATTCGAACAATTCTGCCACACGGTTTAGTGCAATTTGGGCAAGGTTTGTTTCTAACAGTGTATTTTGGCGCCCAATAATAAGGATCTAATTGGGTTAACTCCCCCTCTTTTAAATCGTCGAAAGATTTTTGGAAGTAGCCTTGTTGCCAGTTGCGACTCGGATGAACACCCTTGTCCTTATTCATCCAAACGTAAAACTCTCCTGTTCCATACTTCATATCCAGCTGCGAGCCAGGATTTTCTCTAATACTCTTCGTCCATTTAATTACCAAATCATGCAAAGCCTGTGAGTCGGCGTATTCAATTTTAGAAGTGCCTTTCACAGCAATTGCCTTAAGTTTTTTAGAACCCATAACAGCGCCAACACCCGTTCTCGCAGCCTGCCGTTCACCGGAGTCAATTCCAGCTATTTTTGAAAGATTTTCACCAGCTGGCCCAATCACAGCAGTTGAAAAACCTTCATACCGTTTCTTCAACATCGCAGCAGTTTCCCGCACGTTTTTGCCCCAAAGCTCATCAGCACTATCTATTTTCACCACGTGATCAGCGACAACCAAGACAACAGGTTTCGAACTTTTCCCTTCTATTACTAGAATATCATATCCAGCTTTCTTCAATGCAGGCCCAACCGAAGCGCCTGCGGCTGCTTTTCCAAATCCACCAGTAAGAGGAGACTTCGCTATGAAAATCGTTTTTGAAGCAGTTGGGATGCCAGTTCCTGTCAGAAGCCCCGGTGCAACAATAAGCTTGTTATCTGCGCCGAGAGCGTTTAAGCCCTTTTTTGTTTCTTTGAAGAGTAACATGCTTGCAAAGCCCATTCCACCTAAAAATTTGTGTGGCCATTCGGGTGGCAGTGTCTCTGCTTTGAAAGAGTTGTTCGATAAGTCTACTCTTAATATTTTACCTGCGTATCCTCTCAATTTCTCCACCAATACTGCCTAGGTAGCATCGAACCATGATTAAGGTTTTCTGTGGCGCTTGGTAAAAAAGCAAATATATAGAGATACTGTTAGTAGTCAAAAACATGAGGAGGAACCGTAAGAAATGTCTATCGATCCGGACTTTATGAAAAAGCCGGTAGCTGGTACCCACAATGGTCATGATGTAAGAGGAGAAATAGATCCGCCTAAGAAACTTGGTATTCACGGAACTCAGGTAGCTGTGGACCAAGACATATGTAATGGAGATGCTATCTGCGTCTCAGTTTGCCCCGTATCAGTTTTCGAAATGATTGACACGCCTGGGCATCCTGTTTCGGAACAAAAATCAGACCCGGTTAACGAGCCTGAATGCATCTTCTGCAAAGCTTGTGAAGTCAACTGTCCCACTCAAGCAATTAAAATAACAGAGCCTTAGTTGTTCACTCCCGTCGCTTCTATCCGCTATCTTAAAAAAAAGACCGTTCAAAAAATGGAAGATAAAGAACGAGTTCAAAAAATCATCAAATTTCTTGCAAGGGAGCATCCAGATGCGAAAATAGCGCTTCACTACCGCAACCCCTTAGAGCTTCTGGCTGCAACAATGCTTTCAGCCCAATCAACCGACAGAACAGTCAACGAAGTTACGAAGAACCTGTTTAAGAAATACCGGAAAGCCGAAGACTATGCAAATGCAGATCTTAAAGAATTAGAAAAAGACATCAGATCTACAGGTTTTTATCGAAACAAAGCTAAGCACTTGAAGGAAACGGCTCAGATGTTGGTGGAAAAGTTTGAGTCGAAAGTGCCGAAGACGATGGACGAATTAACTACATTGCCTGGGGTGGCGAGAAAAACTGCAAATATTGTATTGTCGAATGCTTTTGGAGTTGTTGAAGGAATTGCTGTTGATACGCATGTTCGAAGGCTTGCTCAAAGATTAGGATTAAGTAAGAATAAAGACCCAAACAAGATAGAGAAAGATTTGATGGAGTTGGTTCCGAAAGAACAGTGGCCGAAGCTTACTGATTCGCTTATCTTTCACGGTCGACGAGTTTGTACCGCCAAGAAGCCTAACTGCATAGACTGCGTTATGAACAGACTGTGTCCTTCTGCCTTCTCTTTCGAATAACGATCTAAGCCTTCTTGACACAATTTAGCTTGAACTTTTTTTGGCTTATACCCATTTCTGTGTTCTTTGGCAGAAATTTTGTATTTTTTCGGAAGTTTTTAATACAATCATAGTTCACTTTAAAACTAGAAGGTACATCGTTATGGGTGAAATTAATAGAAGAAAACTAGCTATTGTCGTTCAAGGAGGCACTTTAGATAAACTTTATTGCGCGTTTATCTTGTCCTCTACTGCCGTGGCTATGGACATGGAAGCGCATTTGTACTTTACTTTCTGGGGCTTGAATATGCTTGAGAAAGGAAAAATGGAAAAAGCGAGTTTGCCAACAACGTATAAGCATTTGGAGGAACAAATGAGGAAGAATCTGGAGAGCATGAAGTATCCGACGCCTTATGAGATGCTTAAACGTTTGAAACAGTCTGGTATGCTTAAGATTTATGCTTGCAGTCCATCCATGGAAATGTTCGGAGTAAAAAGAGAAAACTTGATTCCTGAAGTGGACGAAATAGCTGGTGCCGCAGCTTTTCTTGAAATAGCTACTAAAGCAGATGTAACGCTGTTTATCTAACGCAGCATTGGAAACAACACGCTTTCTAGCTTTCTTGGGAGGTGCTCTGCTTTTATTTGAGCGTTAGCATTTTAGCTAGGATCGACATTTCATATATGGTTGGAGCGTTACTGGATGAAGCGAGTTTTGGTATTGGCTGGTACGCCTGGCGTTGGCAAGTCCTCAGTATCTAGTCTCTTGACTTCTCGCCTATGCGGTATACTTGTCAGCTTGGGTAATTTGGTTAGACATGAGGGATTAAGCTGTGGCTTAGACAAGAATCGTGGAACTTTAATTGCTGACTCAGAAAGAGTTTCTAAGCGTGTTAGAGGAATTATTGAGCAAACTAAGGGTTATGTTATTGTTGACGGTCACTTCGCTATGGATGTAGTGGCGGCTGAGGACGTTTTCTTGGCTTTTGTTTTGAGACGTAACCCAGACGAGTTGCGGGAGATTTTGAAGGAGCGAGGTTTTAAGGAGGGAAAGATTGCAGAGAATGTTGCGGCTGAGATTTTGGATGTTTGTCTGTTTGACGCTGTGAAGGCTTATGGGGAGAAGAAGGTTTGTGAAGTTGATGTTTCAGGTAGAACTGTTGAGGAAGTTGTTGACGAAATAATGTGTGTTGTTAATGGTCGCAGCAAGTGTCGTGTTGGCGTTGTAGACTGGTTAACAAAGTTGGAGTCAGAGGGGCGGCTTGACGAGTTCTTGGTTTGATTTAACGAATCATAGACTATAAGCATTTTCTTGGACACATAGAAAAAAGAAGGGGATATAGATGGAAAACCGCCTAGCCTTCTATCTTTTCTAGATAAGGCTTCAAACCATACTGTTCAATGATGTCGCTTTTGTCAAAGAACATGTTGTCGAAAGCTTCGTTTATTAGCTGATTTGCGCTCGCCATGGTGATATCGCCACTGTGGGAGGATTCGAATCAGACGTATTCCACTTTGATAGTCGCACAAACGCTCTCGCATGTTAGATTTCTCTTCGCTTGGGTTCTCTTACAAGACTCACCAACAGGACAGCTGATACGAGTTCAGCGGCTGTAAAAAGGTAGAAGGGTGTGGTTGGGTCAACCTGAAATAGAAAGCCTCCTGTAAGTGTCCCAAATGCTGAAAAAATTGCACCACTAAGTTGCCAAAGAGCTGTTATTCGCCCCCTCATTCTTCTGGGCGTAAAATCAGCCTGCAACGCTTCGTGAGCTGGAGCATAATAGATTCCTGTGATTATAAGGAGCACTGCCACAACCAAGGTTTGGAAGAAAGACCGTGCCAACGAAAACAATATTGTACAAGGCGCACAAGCTAGTAATGAGAATATCATTACGTTTCTTTTCCCAAACTTGTCGCTCAACCATCCGCCCGGAATTTTCAGTGTTATTGAGAGGGATTGAATGCAGGCAATTGGAGCCCACTGTAATGGCGTGAGCCCTATTATACTAGATGCGTAGAGAATGTAGTATGGTCCTACAGCTGCGTTTGCAAACGCTATTAGAGCGTATGAGAGCATTAACGCCTTAAGACCCGTTGGGAACAGACCTCTAAGCCTAATCACATTTTTGAGCTTCCCAAGATGAGAAGTTTCCATATCCGAGTCCTGTCTATACCATAACGTTTCCCTCAAAAATAAAAGGAGGATAAAAGCTGAAATGAACGCCGTAGCTCCAGTATACACACACGCTAGCTTGAAGCCATCAATCAAACCATAATTCTGAATCAGCCAACCCCCCACCAAAGGGGAAAACGTTGCCGGAAGAGAAGAGACAACTTGCAAGACCGCTATTCCAGTGGTTCGCCTTTCAGGAGAAATCGAATCAACTACTAGCGCTCGCGAAGCTGGAGTCGAGATTGATCCAATAGCAGCACCTAAGCTTAGAACTACAAATAGACGCCAATTCAGTGTGAAGACATAAAGCAAGGGAAAAAACCCAGCATAGAATGCTGATGTGACAACAATTGCCCTTCTACCATAATAATCAGCTACAACCCCTCCAAAAAGAAACATAAAAGCACCGATGATTGATGATGATGCAATCATCACACCCAACATCAGGGGACTTCCGCCAAGTCCGACAAAATAGAGCGACATGTAGGCACTTATCAGTCCGCTGCCAAAACCCCTCGCAATATTGCTTGCCCCCAAGACGACCAAGTTCCCCTTAAACATACTTCTGAAGCTAAATCGAGTCGTTTCGCTGTTGTCAGGAATAGTTTCACTAACGCTAATGTCCTCTTTCTTCAATCCTCCTGTAACTAGAGAAACCATGATCGTACGTCTCCCATTCTTTGCCTTTTGGGTTTAAAGGTCACTGTAGTTCCAATATGCAAATAGTAAGAAAATTTTTGTGAGCGATCAATTAGTAGCCAAAATCAAGCTTCACGTTTGTTCCTATGAGAGAACCCGTAAAAATTGTACCGCCCATGTCCTCTCATTATTCATCATCTTTTTGCTTCGACTTCATGACTTATTGGATTGGAGTCAGCAGTTTTTCAAAGTCTCTCTATGCCAAGTGAAGATAGACATCAATATTGCTACTTACATTTACTCCCATCTGAGCAGACATAGATCTAAGACTCCATCCTGTGAAGCTGCATAATGAGTAGTTTCTTAAGCAAGTGTGAAGCCTGTTACCACAAAAAATTCTTGTTGACGAATGTTCGTCTTCGTTCTAGTAAGTGTTTAGTTCACGTTTGGTTAGAAGGATTACGCCTTTTCGGTTTGCGTAGGCTTTTGCGTGGCTGCTGAAAATTTCTGATATTACGATGGGTTTTTTGAAGCCGACGTCTTCTGATGCTTTGTCGAGGTTTATGACTATGTTGACGCCGACTGTGCGTTTCCAGTTAAGTATTTTGACTACACGTTGTTCTTTTGACTTTGTTATTATCAAGCCAAATTTGCGGAGAATGCCAGAGGCACCTTCAAGTGTAATATTACGCTCTATTTTGTAGCCTTTTTTGCGGAAGTATTTTGTTGTAAGTTCGTTGAGAGTGGCGGGGGTCATTTTGTTTTTGTCCTTTTATTATGTATTAAATACTTGTTCGGGTGAAAAAGGTTTTGTAGGTTTCACTATGTATTTGATTGTGGTTTGTGGGGGTTGTGGAAGGTTGTTAGTAGCGGATGCTGGTAAGAAGAGCCGGAGGTGTCCTTATTGTGGGGCTAGAATGCGATTGGCTAAGGCGAAGCGGGTGGGAAGTGCAGAGACTGCTAGGGAAGCGTCTGAGTTGGTGCAGCATTTGAAGCGGAGGCAGTTGTGAGCGTGTTTGAAGCCACCTTCGATTAACTACGGAGATAATATAGTTTACAGCGTTCCCGCCGTGGAGGACCTCAAAGAGCTTGTGAAAAGCTGAAAAAGTCGCTGTTTGCATTTCAAGTCGAAAAGCATACGCTCACAGACGATACATGCTTCGAACGCTTTTTTGAGCTTAGCCTTTGCCTTTCAGTTTGCCAACTTTCAGTTTAAACTCCTGTAAAGACATTTCTGCGACTTTGGGAAATGCCTCTGCTACACAAACTATAATGACCTCTCTCAAGTCTGTCTTAGCAAGTTGATTTTGCTTCAGCTCTTCCTGTTGAAAGAGCTGTACTGTCTGTTTAACTTTGTTACGTAGTTTTCTCGCGCGCACGCCGAAAGAAAGGAGCAGAAATACTGAGAAAAGTCAAGTCCTTCGAGGAAGAAGCAATCAGACACATGAAGAAAGCACTTGAAGAATGGGAAGCACCTTAAGACAAAATTTCACTCTCAACAATCTCCACTTTTTTAGCTAAAAGCATGTAGGATAGTGAGTTAAAGCGATTTAGGAATCTTAGTCAAAACTTTTTCGTCGTATCCACCGAAGATGTTGGCAACTTTCCTTAAATAATCAATTTTTCCAGGATCTATACCCATTAATTTAGCTGTGACTGCATCAGCTTCCACCGAATTTTTGCTTCCCACAAAAACGCCTAATTCTTTCATCTCGTTAATCCAGTAGCATGGTGAGAAGAGACTGCGGTAGATTTTGTTGATGTCTACAATACTTCGAGACAGGTAGCTGTCGTTCTTGCCATGCCATTTTCCATATCGTGCGGGGTCAGGGATTAAGCCAAACAAGTTTTTGGTTGAGAGAGATACATGTTCGCGGATTCGGCGGCTGTTATTGAGACTAATAAAAGTACTGTCTCTAAGCTCGTAGACTTTCGTAGGCACAAAACTGTACACCTCTTGCCTAACTAATATCCCGTATTTGTTGTCAACAAAATCTCTAACTTCATCAGGGTTAAGGGTTCTATTGGACCAAACTTCTTCTGTGACATTTATGTATTCAACGTCATATTTTGACAAGATTTTATCAATACCGCTGAACCTTAGAAACCATTTGTCTTGCTCTTTAATCCACTGCCACTTCGCTTTGGCGTTACTCGGAGTTATTACTTCTTGCGGTTCGGGTCCAGTATTAAGCTCATTACGCCACGCAGTATAACCCTCAATCACTTTGATTCTGCCTTTCAGAGCAGAAAAAAGCCAATCAAGCGTCTCAGCTGAAGTAAAGGTGTTGGCATTGCTCCAATTAGGTTTTACCACAAAAACAACGCCTTTAACATCAAGTTCCTTCAGAAAATGACGAAAATCCTTTGCACTGTCAACTTTACCAACAACTACCATAGGGCGACATCTCTATGAAACCACAACTAAACTACAGAACGTCCAGATTATTAAAATAATTCTTCGCTTCCCATTTTTCGGTTTCAGTTATTTTGAAAGAAGCTAGCAAGACCAACTTGTTTTTTCTTTATTCTCTTTTTGGCTTCCTGCTGTTGTGGTGTCAGTCCGAGAATCTTTTCGATTAAGCTTAAGCAGTTTTCAGGGGCATAACCATGAAAGTGATTGTTGAAGAAGCCAAGAACTTGTTTAACTTGCCTTGAGGTCTCCAACACCTTCGGAATCCAAGGCTCGAGTTCTTCTTCCTTATAGAGATAGTCAAACCACGGCTTTTCTCCTCTTCCATGCCAACGGAAGTAAGCAAAATCTGCTGTAATGTGAACCTCTGGGGGTAGAAGAGGCTCGTCAACGTTTGCATAAGCAACATTGTGTTTCTTCAACAGTTGCCAAGTCTCCCTTCTCATCCAAGAAAGGTTTCGGAACTCAACAGCAAATTTAAACTGAGGAGAGAGCATTTCAAAGAAAGCCTCCAAATTTTCAGGGTTGTAATCGTAACTGGGTGGAAGTTGTATAAGGAGACATCCGAGTTTTCCATTTAATTGAAGTGGCTGCATAATCTCTAAGAAGTTTTCTAGGTCGGATTTCACATCGTCTTTAAGACCTAATTTTTTTTCGTGAGTGATGAGTTTAGGAAGCTTTGCGGTGAAGATGAAGTTTGAAGGTGAATAGCGCAGCCATCCCATGACTGTTCCTCTTGAAGGATACCGATACCAAGTAGAGTCAATCTCGACGATTTGAAAAACTCGTGCATATGCTCGAAGCTTGCTCTTCTCGCCCTTTCTATAGAAAGCTCCCTCCCATTCTTTGTAGCTCCACCCTGAAGTGCCTAGTAAAATATTGTTTATGCTCATAGGATAGCCTTCAGTTCCTTGGTTACTTCTTTAACATCACTGTAGGTCTTTTCATGTATTTTATTAAGCAATTCGGATAAGTGAACTCTCTTTTCAGCTGTCAAATCGATCACTTTCCAGCCTTGATTCTCAATTAGTTCTGCTTTTGTTGAGGGAAATCTAGCATCTTCTTTGAGAACTGCTCTTGCAGAATCAACGCCGGTATAGGCGGTTACTGGAAGAAAATTGCCGGTTTCTTTGTATTTTTTGAACCTTGCTGCATCGCTAGTCATTTTTACTCCATGCCATGTAATGATCGCCATTTTAACTGAGGCGTCAATTGCTTTTCTATCGATTTTTTTTAGTTCATCGTCTGTAAATTGGTAAATGTTGTGTTTTCCTTTACCAAATACTCGGCTATAGATGGTATCGGATTCGCTTGAAGGGTTTTCTCTTGATAAATCGATCGAATGGACTATTTCAAAGTCTCTCATTATATTTGCTAGTTTTGTTTCTTTTTGGCTTCTAATTTCCCAAGCGAGGCGAACTCCTTTCAGGTCAATTGACGAGAAGAGGTCTTTTACTTGGCTTATCTTTTCGTCGTCGAAAACATAGCTTGCGGGTGTTAGCAGATGAAGGAAAGGAGCTTCTAATATTTTACATATACTTATCATTCGACTGAAAACAGCGTAAGCTTCGTCAACCGGTTTCAAACCAATTCTATGAGTTAAATCTCGATGGCACCTCACAGTGAACGTGAAGTCGCTAGGCACTGTACGTCGCCATCTTTCAACCATTTTGACACTTGGGTATTCATAGAAGGTATAATTAACTTCAACAAAATCAAAAACTTCAGAATAGGCTTTCAAAGAGGATTTGTTTGGGATTTTAAAATAAGCCCACCCACCAGTGCCAATAAGATATTCTGTCAATCTTCACCCTCTCGTTTACTTTCACATTCTGACAGATTAAGCTTCATTAACGCTTTTACTTTCACTCTACTGTGTCCCTCCTTTCCTAGAATGTCTTAATGCTTAATCCTTAAGAGCCTCAGAATCCCTTGTATCTAACCCCAACGCTGAGGAGAAAGGAGGTTCACCTTGTCAACAAAGACATTAGTAGAGAGTATCCCATCTCAATTACGCTTGTCTTTCAACATAGAAAAAATAGATAATTTGTTTCCAGGCTTCACCTTAGGTAACTTTGCCGTCCTACGTGGCTCTTCTGCTGTCATGCCTTTGTCAATGCTTCTTTGCGTTAGGGCTCAGCTTCCATACCAGCTTGGAGGCTTAGAAACAAACGTGGTATTTGTAGATGGCGGTAACACTTTCAGATTGTACGATGTTTCTTATATTGCTCAAATTCAGGAGCTCGATCCTAGAAACGTCTTGGAAAAGATCTTCATTTCGAGAGCGTTCACAGCGTATCAAATGACTTCTCTAATCCTCGATAAATTGCAGGCTACAGTTGAGAAATATGACTCGAAACTTGTGGTCATATCGGACATTGCAGAGTTGTATCTTGATAAAGACGTCCCTAAGAGAGAGACTAGAGACGTTTTCAATCAGTTAACTGTTCATCTTTCAAAGTTCGCCAAAGAAAACCATGTGATAGTAGTTGCAACTTATCTTCCACATTATCCATCAGATCGGAACATTTTTTTTAAAGCCATAGCTTGTGGGCGTGCAAATGTTGTAGCCTTAGTAAAACCCTCTAGACATGGTCAACAGTTTGTTTTGGAAAAACATCCTTTCTTCAAATTAGGAAGCATCGATTTTCCTTCAGAGAATCTCACACTCACACAGTTTATGGAGGCATGAATATGGGAAAAACCATAGCATCCTATCGCATGGCCTTGGACAGAGAATTACAGAGATGGAGTGGATTTACGAGGGCTTTGCGCAACGAAGACAGAGCGGCTTTTGAGCAGATGACAGATGCTTGCAGAAACTATGCTTCAGCAGGAAGTAATGCTACACGTCCTGTTGTATTCGAATCTATGGTCATGTCGATCCTTCTAAACCAACAGAAAATGCTGAACAGATTAGAGAAAGAGCTAGATGCAATTAGAAAACAATGCAACCGATCTTAAACGTGTGAAAGGTTGGATACTAGACCTTTATCCTTCTGCGTTTGGACAAATGAGCATCTGGATAATCACTGAGAATGGCGAAAGAATATGCCTTGTAGATGTGTTTAAGCCGAAAATCTACATTTCTGGCAAAAAAGAAGATTTAGAGAGATTATTCACCCGATTCTATGCAAACAGATCCATAGCGTCGTGCAGTTTCGTCTACAAATATGCCAATCCAACTGATACTGAAAAAACCAAGGTTTTAGAAGCTGCGTTAAAAGATTGTAGGAGGGTCCCTTTTTTTGTTCGTAGAGTTTTAGAGGCGGGCAGATACTTGCGTTATCAGTTGCATAATTGTGACTTGAAAAGCGCTCAAGCATATCTTTATGATCGTGACATTTTTCCTCTTGCTTTTGTTGAAATTAAAGTTGAAAGGCACAGGTTGAAATACCGTCTTCTTGATTCGGTGGAGAGTGTTGATTATGAAATCCCGCCTTTGAAAGTTATGAGAATTTATGTTGACATCGCTAAGAAAGGAAAAATAGCCAGCTTTGACGATCCAATAGAGCAGTTGGTCATTTCTCAAGATGGTGAAAAGATAGTTATTGATTCTGGCAGCGAGAAAAATAAGCTGCTACGGTTCATTAGTGTGGTTAAGAGACTTGATCCAGATATTTTATTCACTAGAGGTGGTGATGCACATGTTCTTCCTTATCTTGCTAGAAGAGCATCGCTAAATGACGTTTTGGATAATTTTGTCTTGAGTAGGGAAAATATACCTCTTATAGCCAAACGTAGACGTGGAACAACCTATTTTTCCTATGGTAGAACATATTATCGTGCTCCTACGAGGAGACTTTACGGTAGAGTTCACATTGATGAATATAACTCGTTTATTCAAAGGGATAGTGGGCTTGACGGGTTAATTGAGATTGCTAGAACTTGCAGAGTGCCATTGCATAGAGCTTCTCGTTCTTCAATAGGGTCTAGTATGTCGTCTCTTCAGTTTTATCAGGCTGTGAAAGATGATGTTTTGATTCCTAGGAATAAGCGTATTCCAGAAGCTTTCAAGTCGGCTTATGAGCTTCTAGTTGGAGATCGAGGAGGCTTTGTTTACGAGCCTAGAATGGGGATTCATGACCATGTTGGTGAAGTAGATTTTTCTTCTATGTATCCTTCCTTGATGGCGAAGTACAACATATCTGCTGAAACTGTTCTTTGCAAGTGTTGCTCAGACTCAAAACTACGTATTCCTGAGCTTAGTTACCATATTTGTGAAAAACGTGTTGGAATTGTGCCTAAGGCTTTGAGGTTGGCACTTGGGAAAAGGTTACGTTACAGAAGGTTGATGAGAGAAGTAAAGGATGCTAGGCTAAAGGAAATTTATGATAGGCGTCAAGGTGCTTTGAAGTGGATTTTGGTGACTTGTTTTGGCTATTTGGGGTACAGGAATGCCAAGTTTGGCACTGTTGACGGGCACATTGGTGTTTGCGCTTTTGGCAGACAGGCTTTCCTGAAAGCTGCTCGTATGGCTGAAAGAAAGAGGTTCACTGTAATTCATGGTATTGTTGATTCATTATGGCTTAAGAAGACAGATGCAACAGCGCAAGAATACATCAGCTTATGTGAAGAAATAAGTGAAAAGATTGGAGTGCCATTAAATTTTGAGGGTCGTTATAAATGGATTGTTTTCCTTCCCTCTAAAAGACATCAAAATGTCCCTGTGTTAAACCGTTATTATGGGGCAAAGGAAGATGGCAAGATCAAGGTTAGAGGGTTAGAAATTAGAAGAAGGGATACGCCGAAGTTTGTTTATGATGCTCAGATGGAAATGATTAGAGTGCTGGCAACAGCCAATAACTCTGAAGCTTTCATGGAGAAAATACCTGAGGCTTTGAAAGTTGTTAGAGAGTTTCGAAGGAAATTGTTAGAAGGAGAGGTTTCTTTTTGGGATTTGATAATTACTAAGCGTCTCTCTAAGAATGTAGAAAATTACAAGCAGAAGGTTAGTCAGGTGATTGCTGCCGAACAACTTTTGAAAGAGGGAGTCGAGATTTCTGCTGGAAAAAGCGTTAGGTTTCTTTTTACTAGTGCAGAAAACAAACGGTATGAGAGAAGAGTTAAAGCAGAAGACTTGATTGAAGCTAAGACTAATTCTGATGTTAGAAAATACCTTTTGCTCCTGTACTCAGCAGCTTCAAACATCCTAAGTCCTTTCGGCTATTCAACCAGAGATATTCACGATTCGGTCAGGAGTTTTCAGCTCACAAAACTCGATTTGTTCTGAACTTTATTATAGTCAACGAAAGCAACAATGGAATACCACAAAACTAAAGACGCCCTCCACATCAAACAACTATTAGGACACAAAAACATCAACAACACCCTAATCTACACCCAGCTCATCAGCTTCGAATCCGACGATTACCACGTAAAAACCGCTAAGACATTTCAATAAGCTTGCGAGTTAGCTGAAGTAGGTTTCGAATACTTCACTACAATAGAAGGAGTGCAGGTGTTCCGTAAGCGAAAATAATAGTGTTAAGGCGAAAATCATAGTTGATAAAGATTTATATGGAATGAAAAAAAAGGATACTATCTCACCACTCTCGACTCTACATCATTAATGAAAAAACAGAGGTTCTTACATGAAAAAAACCAAGGTAATAATTATGGGAGCAGCAGGCAGAGACTTCCACAACTTTAACGTCTACTTCCGAAACAACGATTCATACGAGGTAGTAGCCTTCACTGCCACGCAAATACCTGGAATCGAAAAACGAAATTACCCTCCAGAACTCGCAGGACCAAAATATCCACAGGGAATCCCCATATACCCCGAAGAAAAATTGCCCGAGCTTATCAAAAAACATGATGTTAGCGAGGTTGTTTTCGCTTACAGCGACGTACCTCACGAATATGTCATGCACCAAGCATCACTAGTACTGTCTTGTGGAGCAGACTTTAGGCTAATGGGACCGTCCACGACAATGTTGAAAGCCAAAGTTCCAGTAGTTTCTGTTTGCGCAGTTAGAACTGGCTCTGGAAAAAGCCAAACTTCGCGAAAAGTAGCTATCCTCTTGAAGAAAATGGGCTTCCGCATAGCGGTTATTAGGCATCCGATGCCCTACGGAGATTTGGCAAAGCAGATTTGGCAACGGTTTGCGTCTTACGAAGACCTTGACAAGCATGAATGTACAATTGAAGAGCGAGAGGAATACGAACCCCACATTGCCAACGGAATATTGGTTTTTGCAGGTGTAGATTATGAAAAAATCTTGAGAGAAGCAGAGAAAGAAGCGGACATAGTTGTCTGGGATGGCGGAAACAACGACGTCCCATTCTATTGTTCCGATCTTCTCATAGTGGTTGCGGACCCCCACAGACCAGGTCACGAACTCGCGTACTATCCCGGAGAAACAAACTTGAGGATGGCAGACGTTATAATTATCAACAAAGTGGACACTGCCAGCCCAGAGGGTATAGAAACCGTGCGGAAAAACATTAAAACAGTGAACCCCGACGCTTTAATCATCGAAGCATCTTCTCCCATTACTGTAGACAACTCTGATTTGATTAAAGGAAAGCGAGTTCTAGTGGTGGAAGATGGTCCTACATTGACGCATGGCAACATGGCTTATGGCGCAGGAGTTATTGTGGCTAGGAGATTAGGTGCAAGCGAAATCGTCGACCCAAGGCCTTATGCTGTGGGCTCAATAATGGAAACTTTCAAGAAATATACGCATCTTGGAACGTTGCTTCCCGCCGTTGGGTATGGCAAGGAACAAATAAAAGAACTAGAGAAAACGATAAACAACACGCCATGCGATATCGTGGTAATCGGTACTCCCATAGACTTGAGACGGGTTTTGCGCATTAACAAACCTGCTATAAGAGCGAAATACAACCTTAAAGAACTAAGCTCTCCAACCCTAGAAGACGTGCTAAAGAAACACTTCCAAAAGTGAAGCAGATGACTGAGGAAAGTATAACGCGCGTACTAATTAAATTCTATATAGAAGATATCGGCGAAGCTGAAGGCGAATTAATTCGCCACTTAGCACCAAGAACAGTTGATGCCATAACGAAGACTCTTCCAATTGAAGGCAGGGCGGCTTTGTGGAAAGAAGAGGTCTACTTTGAAATTCCAATTAAGATGGGTGACGAGAAAGCTAAACCAAAAGTTGAGAAAGGCACGATTGCCTATTGGCCTATGGGAAACTCTCTCTGCATATTTTACGGGGATACTCAGCCTTATAGCCCTGTTAACATAATTGGGACAGTAACGAAGAACTTGGAGATTTTTGCTGAGACAAAAAGCGGGACTAGAATTAAGGTTGAGAGAAAATAAAGTCTAACTTTAAAAAACAAACGTGCTTTCAGCCCACTTTTTTAAAATCTTTCCGCATTCATCTTTCACAGCACGGCTTTTTGATTTAATTCTTAAAATCCTCAAAAACTCGATTCTTTTCTCAACGCTTCTCGCCTCGGCAGCTCCACCATAATACAATTTCCCTTCTAAGAACTCTTTCATCTGCGACGCTTTCTGTACAAAAAATCCTGCTGCATCAATAGGATTTTCCAACAGCTGCATGTTTGCCCAAATGGCTGCTTCTGCTTCACGTAGTTGGCTGAAACCTTCAATCTCAACAATTTGCCTGATGTAGCTTCTTAAAAAGCCGTAGAATCCAGCAGTCTTAACATGATTCAAAGCTTCCTTTACTCTTTTTTTGAAGCGAGGGTGCCCCTTTACAATTAGTCGATGTTTATATCCAGATTCTACAAGTTCTCTGGCTTTTTCCAATTCATCCACAGTGTAGACTCGTTTGGGAAAACCAGAAACCATCAGTGTCTCTTCTCTTATAGAGAATTAATAAAAAGCTAGTCTATGGGTTTGTAGATTTTGAGATTTCGACTCTTGGAAATAAACTCGATCATGCCTTTGCGCTCTAATTCGTTCAGAAAGCCTCTAGCAACGCTCAAACGTACGTCAAAGCGGGATGCAACAGAATAGGGTGTTATAACCTTCATCTTCTTCAGCTCATTTGCAAACTTGTCACTTTTCAAGCTTGGTGGTGTAATTCCTGGAATAGACTTTTTTTCGCTTGGTGCTGCCGCAGATTTTTCCTTTTTACCACTTTCCTTTTTCTGCGCTTTCGTCATTTGCCTTATAGATTGCTTCTTCTTTCCGCCCATAATTGTCTCCTCAACTACTTGAGAAAAGAGGTGATGCGTCCTTATAGTCTTTTTCTGTCACGCAACCGCAGCAATTTCTTGTTTGTGTTTTTTCTGCCACTGGGATAGCGGAATGCCTAGCTTTTTTTCTATTTCTGCTCTATGAATGTTATTCATTGTACAGAAAGGGATTATGCGTCCGTCAGGCACGGCGTAGTGAATGCAGCATCTTTGCACTCTTTCTAAGTCGAAGTTGTAAGAGTCCATAAAATGCATTGAAGAGAGCAGTATGGCTTTCCTTTGAAGGTCACCTAGGGCTTCATAGCTTGCGGTTTTCAAGACAGGTAGAAGGTATTTTCTCAACATGCCAAACCCTACATGCCTCAACGCTCCGACTAGGCGCATTTTTGCTCGGGTTTCATGCCCCTTTTGTGCTTCTTCGTAAACTTTTTCCATTGTTTCGATAAACTTATCTACGTTTCCATAACGTGTAATTGGCGTTATTTCTCCGTTCTCAACGAAAAGGTAGGTTGCCATGCCACAGTGAGGGTGAGCGGTGAATTCGACGTAACGTTTGTGTTTTATTGCACCGATGGCTTGAGAGATTGGCACTACTGTAGGGACCGGATAGAAGTCGTCTACCTTTATTTTCCCGTCTGTTTGTTCCTCACAGAGACGCATGAAGTCGGGTATGGTTATGCGCATCTTCTCTCTTTCTTCTTCTGGCAAACGCCCGCATAAGCTCACTGGCTGAACGTTTATGCAACGTACTACATCGAAGTTTTCGACTGTAAAGCGTATTATGTCGCCGAGTTGATGGTCGTTTACTCCTTTGACGAGCGTCATCACTAATACGATACTGTCAAGACCTGCTTCTCTACAGTTGTCAATAGCTTTCATTTTTGTTTCTAAAAGGTCGACGCCACGAGTGAAGTTGTAAATGTCACTGGTCAAGCCGTCGAATTGTAAGTAGACGGTACTCACGCCAGCTTCCTTAAGGGTTTTACAGTACTCTACGCTTTGGGCAAGGCGAATGCCATTAGTGTTGACTTCCACGTGGCTAAATCCTAAATCTTTCGCCATCTTAACTAATTCAGGCAAGTCCTCGCGTATCGTGGGTTCGCCGCCACTGAATTGTAATGCGGTGGCTGGAACTGGGCTGTTTTGGCGTAGGTTTTGGAGCATGTCTTGAATTTGCTGTTTTGTGGGTTCGTACACATATCCTGCTGCAGCTGCGTTAGCAAAACAGACGGGACATCGAAGGTTGCAACGGTTGGTAACGTCGATTATGGCAAGACCTGTATGACTTTTATGTTGTGGGCAAATACCGCAGTCCAGAGGACAGCCTTTGATTGCCTGAGTATGTGGGTTGTTTAGACCTTCTCCTTCTTTTCGGTATTTTTCTGCACGCTTGTATTGCTTGTAGTCGCTCCAGTAAAGCGCGGTGTATTCGCCATGTTCTGGGCAGGTTTTTTCTATGTAGACCTTGTTATCTTTTTCATATATGGTAGCGTCTAGAAGTGCGAGACATTCGGGACACAGGCTTTTGGTTTGTTTTATTATTAGCGTCTTTTTCACCACTGGTGGTTGTAAAACGTTTTTAAGTAAGGCGAGTATTTGAAGTTTTTCCGAAGTTTCAGAAGGTGAAAGATGGGTTGGATCAAGTTGTTGGAGAGGGAGCAAGGAGAGTTTTGCGTGATTTAGGGTTGACGACTTACGAGTCAGCTGTTTATCTAAGCCTCGTGGAGAGGGGAGTGATGACAGCTAGTGAAGTGAGTGAGAGTGCTAACGTGCCCTTTTCAAAGGTTTACGAGGTTTTGAACAACTTGGAACGGAAGGGGTGGGTAGATATTGAGCGGGGTAGACCGAGCCGGTATTTTGCGAAGTCGCCTTTAGAGGCATTTGAGGCAGCTAAGCATAAGCTTGAAGGAAAAATGCAAGCTTGGGAGCGAGCAGTGGTTGGGGAGTTGCAGCCTCTTTATGAAAAACGTGAGTTGCGAGAGAAGCCTGATATTTGGATTTTGCGAGGTGAGACTAGTGTGTTGGCGAAGTTGCGAGAGATGTTGGGTAAGGCGCGTAGTCAGGTGATGATTGCAGCGCCATTGTTTGCACGAGGTTTGGCTGAGAAGGCGATGCCGTTGTTGGCTAGTTTAAGATTGAGTGATGTGAAGGTTTTGGTTATGGTTGCTGGTGAGCCCAAAGATTGGGGGTTAGAGGGACTGATGAGTGTTGTAGAATTGAGAGGACGCGACGATATGTTTGGAGGTGGAGTGATTGTAGACGGGGAGGAGGCTTTGCTGTTTTTGGGAGAAGAGGACAAGCCTAGCTTAGTTATTTGGAGTAATCATGTGGGCTTAGTGAAGTTCGCGAAAGATTATTTCCAATATTTATGGAATTCAAGTACGAAGGCTTAGATATTTCGAGAGCTTCCTATGAAGAAGAAAGCGCGTTCAAAAACAGCAAAACTATTTGGAACAAGATTTAATTTAACCTAAACGATATCAATATTCCCACTTGCGAGCGGGGGTTGCCAAGCATGGCCAAAGGCGTAGCCCTGAGGCGGCTATCCCGTAGGGGTTCGTGGGTTCAAATCCCACCCCCCGCATCTGAAATGTAGGCACATTCTGAGCTTGTTTCAGCCAAATAAACCCAATTCAGAACGTTGCGGAAGCCTTGTGACATCTACAACATGGTCACCACAACTTTTACGCAAACCATTAGCATGAATAAGTTAACAGTATCAGTGCACCAAATATTTTTATGCAGGTTCAGCAGAAAAGGGGTTCGTGGAGGTTGTGTTGAAAATGAAAGGTGAAAATATGTCTGTTCAAGGCCTCTGCAATGCCAGGTGGTAGGCGTTCTTTCTTGGTTGATTACTGAAAAGAAGGTATTCTCTTCCGTATTTTGACCAGAAAGCTTTAAATCTTACGTATTTGTTGTTTTTCTGTCGAAAAAAGGTTTGATTAATGAATGTATGACTGGAATAAGATTAGGCAAGATGTGGAGAACTTCAGCAGCGAATTGGAAAAAGAATGGTATCTCAACTTGTCCGGTCTAAAGCAGGAAGTGAACCTCTCACCTATTTATAACAAGTATGGGCATTTGTTCACGAAGGAACTAATTCTAGCACTCAAAGAAAAGAGGGAACATGCAAAAGGAGAAGATGAAAGAAAACTTAGACACCTGCAACGATTCTTCGCCAGTAGATACCTGGTCAACACGGTAAAAGAGGTTACTGAAAAAGCAGATACAATGGAATCGAAAGAAACTGTCAGATTAGATGGAGAAACTATCCCTTTCAGACAAGCGTTTGCGAGAGCGGCAAGTGAACCAAACCGAGAAAAGAGAAGCCGACTCTATGAAGCGAGAAACGAAGTAGTAGAAAGAATCAATGTCCTTAGTCTGGCCAGAACGGAAAAACTACACGAAACTTCAAAAGAGTTGGGTTATTCGAACTATGCGGCGCTATTCGAGACCGTCAGGGGCATTGACTTTCATCAGCTAGAAAAACTGATGCAAGACTTCATCGCCAAAACCGAGTCTACTTATGTCAACAGAATGGAAAACGCACTACTTGATAAGGTTGGTGTTGGACTGGATGACGCGGAACTCCACGATATGGCCTTCCTCCTCAGGGCAAGAGAATGCGACGAATACTTTCCGAAAGAAGGCGCTGTGAGAGCTTTAAGCAAGATGCTAGCAAGGCTCGGTTTCTGCTTAGAAGGGCAGAAGAATATCATGATCGATATGGAGGAAAGACCAACAAAATCTCCAAGGGCTTTCTGTAGCGCGATAAGGATTCCCCAAGAAATCAAATTAGTTATCTTGCCTCAAGGTGGACAGGATGACTATGCAAGCTTGTTCCATGAAGCGGGACACGCCGAGCATTGTGCCTGTACGAATCCAGAACTAGCTGTGGAGTACAAGCGGCTAGGCGATGATTCTGTATCTGAAGCCTTTGCCTATCTTCTGGAATATTTGTTAACTGACGAGAATTGGCTGAAGCAGAATACGCCCTTGAGAGAAACAGATGAATACTTGGACTTTTTCTCTTTAAGCAAGCTCTATTTCTTGAGAAGATACGGAGCAAAACTTTCTTATGAACTCAAACTACACAGAGCCGACACACTAGAAGGAATGGATGAAGTATACAAGGAAACCCTTGAAGAAATTCTAAAATTCAAGCATCCTAAGAACCGTTTCCTCACTGATTGGGATGACGGCTTCTACTGCACGCAGTATTTACGGGCTTGGATTTTCGAAGAGCAATTGAGAGCAACGCTTAAGGAAAGATTCGGAGAAGAATGGTTTAACAACAAAGAGGCCGGAGCATTTCTGAAGAATTTGTGGGCTTATGGACAAAAATACGACGCTGTCGAACTTGCTAGAATGTTAGGATACAGAGATCTAAGCATAGAACAGTTGCTATCTTCGCTTCAGAAACGTTTCAGTTAAAGAGCAGATATTTCGCCAACAACCTCATGTGAACCGCATTCATACGCGCAAATCTATATAGGCAGCGCAAGTGGGGTAGATGGTAAAGTTTATTCCCAAACCGTGCTAACATCTTTACGGACAAGGTGAAGTGGAATGCGGCTCAAAGACGAGAGCATATTGGCAATGGGCATGATATCTATTGCTTTGGGGATTCGAATAGGTTGCTTTTTACACTTTGAATATTCAGGTTTCTCGATTACGGATTTTGTAGAGGGGTTCTTGTTGGGCTGTCTCTAGTGATGAATCTCACTATTTAACTAGAATGCGAAAGAAGTGACATTTAGGCGTGGTTGGTTGGATAAAACTTGACCTCAATAACCACTGAACCAAGAGTTCGAACGCCGTCTGGATTTGGGTTTCGTGGTAGCCCGGGAGTTTCGAACTCTCGCCAAGCATATTTGGTATGCTTTTTTGCCGGTAAAGTTGGGTGGGGGTCCCACCCCCCGCACTTTAAACGAACCCACTGCACAACGTATTTTCCAAGTTTTATGGCAAATGAGAAAGGATGGATACTCAGAAAACACAATAAAACCGATAGGAAGAAGATTAAGAAATCTGGGAAAACACGCTGATTTAGATAATCCTGAGAAAGTGAAGGAGTTCATAGTTAGGGTGGACTGGTCAAACGGTTACAAAGAAAACATCGTTAATGCTTACAATCACTATGCTGTTTTTCACTGTTTAGAGTGGAGGAAGCCCAGGCATCAAAGAGCCTTCAGCATTAAGAAATTGCCCTTAGAATCTGACATAGACCTGATAATCAGCTATACAAGAACAAGAAACCGAGTAGCGTTTAAACTGGTAAAGGAATGTGGACTAAGACCTATCGAAGTTTCAAGATTAACTTTGAAACAAATCGACTTGCACAAAGGTTTAGTTTATCCAGAGACAGCCAAAGGTGGAGAAGCAAGAGTTTTACGAATCAAAAAGGAAACCCTGGCACTACTAAAGCAGTTAGTCTCTAACATGCAATCAGTCAACAAAGAGATATTTCCAAGCTCAAAAACGCTTCAAAGCAACTGGTTCAAGCTAAGAAAAAGAATAGCAGAAACCTATAACAAACAAGAATTAAAGCAGGTAAGACTCTACGATCTCAGACACTTCTATGGAACCATGCTATATCACAAAACCAGAGACATAGTTCACGTTCAGAGAAAAATGGGACACAGATCTCTGAAAAACACACTGATCTACATAGACCTGGCAGATTTTGACACTGAAGAAGAGTTCATCAGCAAAGTAGCTCAAACACCAAAAGAAATTCAACAACTAATAGAAGCAGATTCGAATACGTATGTCAAAAGGACAGATCGACATTCTTCCGAAAAAGGAAGTGATCATGATGGCTACTTCTCCATCATCTAAAGCGTATGCAGTATGCATACATTTTATAGGAGCGGAAGACGAGCCATAACTTGCAGAGATCCACACGTAATTAAAGTGAACTTGATGGTTGTCATACAGTCTGAACGTCTTTTACTGCGAGAGTTTGAGGAGACCGATTGGCAGGCAGTTCATAGCTATGCCTCTGATCCAGAAGTTGTTCGCTTCATGGATTGGGGGCCAAACGCTGAAGATGAGACTAAGGCTTTCATCAGTCGATCCATCTCCTCTCAGAAGGAGAAACCTCGTAGAAAATACACACTTGCTATAACACTAAAAGGAGAAAACAAACTCATTGGTAGCTGTGATGTTTGCGTAGCGAGTTCAGAAAACAAAGAAGGATGGCTTGGATACTGTCTCAACCGCCATTTCTGGCGTAAAGGTTACGCAGCCGAAACAGCCAAGGCATTGCTTGAGTTTGGCTTTAAGCAGCTTGCTTTGCATCGTATTTTCGCTAAAGTTGACCCAGATAACATCGCCTCAAGAAATGTTTTGGAGAAAATAGGCATGCTATATGAGGGTCACCTTCGAGAACACAAATGGGCAAAAGGTGAATGGCGTGACTCTCTGTTGTATGCCATGCTTGAGAATGAATGGAAAAGAACACGTACCAAACACAAAGAATAGATATGCAGCATACGGATGCTTCATAAGAGAACGTGAGGGTTTTGATGGCAGCTTCTCCTTCTGCTCCTCGTTGTGTATTACGTATTACACTTTCAATAGAGGAGGAAGGAGTTGCATATCCTGCTTTTAACAGATGTATACTGAATGTGTTTTATAGAAACAGAAGTTGTCTTCAATCTTCGATTTTCGGGGCTATAATACCTAAGATCCCACTTATCAGAATTATTAGCCCTTGCTGAACTTCTCCATACAAAACCATTAGGACTCCCAAAGCAATGTTTATAGAACCCCCAGCTACATAACGACCTGTCCAGATTATCACGCTGGCAACTATGGCCACAATTCCTATGCTTGTAATCAAGAGAGTTTCCGCTTTGATAGTTACATTGCCTTCGAGCAATCTTAATAGAATCCCAACACCGCCGCCTATAAGAAGAACACCACCGATTATTCCTAATATCAAAGCAATCAAGGCAAGAGCTTGTTCAGTACGCAAGATTGTATCCTCAAGTGTTTACTCAAGAAGATAAAAGAAAAGGATTATGAACTTAAGAGTAATACTACAAATCTATTTTTGCATGTTGTGCTTCCAAAATAGATGTTATAGTAACAATAACGTCTTTTAAATAGACAAACAGCATTATTTGACTTCAGTGATTACTATTGCCTAGGCCTTAGCTTGTCGGTGTACGTCGCAGGACTAATGAGGATATAAAGAAGCGTTTAGGTGTTGAACAGATATACAGTTTGATTACTTCAAAAACTTGGATTTACAAGGAGAAGAGAGAGTTCTACTACAAACGGGACAGAGCTTTAATGTCTTTACTCTTTCTAACTGCTGGCAGAATTTCTGAAGTGTTGTCTTTGACTAAGGAGCAGTTTGACTTTCAAGCTGACAGGAACTTCATTGTCATACGGAACATGATTCTTGTTAAGAGGCTGAAGACTAGAAAGGCAAATCGGTTAATCATAGGAATGCTCCTATTCGTAACGAAGTTCCTCTTCCACTTAAAGGCCCATTATCCAAGTTTACCAAGCTTGTCCAAGGTTATTTAGAATTAATAGGTGAACCCAAAGAGAGACTGTTTAAGTTTAAGCGTCACCGGGCTTGGCAAATAGTCAACCATGTAACAGGACAGTGGTGTCACTGGTTTAGGAGTCAAGCAGAGAGTTATTATGGAAAATATGTTTTCAACACACCCTTTGCCTTGCGGGATTTTTGTAGGTGTGTCTGATATTGAAAGCCTAGGACCCTATGTCAAAACACAGTGGAGAGATTATCAAGAAAAACTTCTTGGAAAGAATTGAATGGTGCGCGCGCGTTACGTGCGCATTCTAGCGGGTTCTCCTTTCTTCCTTGCCAATTACCTCACCGTCTCACCCATGCTTTTGGCCGCGCAAATTTAAAGTTCGTACTTAAACCTTTTTGATGTTTAGACGTGCGTTTCGAGAAACATGTACGACAGTAAGCTGGCTTGCCTATTGTAGGCTTGAAAGGCACCGTGGCAGCTTTACCACAGTCAGTGCATTTGATCTCAAACATCTTTCTTTGGGACAAGAAAAATCACCTCTATTAGCCTTATACTAAACTCTAGAAGCTGTTGTCAGTCTTACACTAACTCGCCGATTGCGAACCTGTTTCCAACTCTCGCTATTTTGAACTTGACGTGTTCTCCTTGTTCAGTGTTTGACACAAATATGACGAATCCTTCGATTTTTGCGATTCCGTCGCCTCTTCTGCTTATGTCCTCAATTTCGGCTTCATATTCTTTGTCAACTTCAACTGGTGCCTTCATGTTGAATCTAGGTCGTCCACTGCTTTGCCATTTTTTTTCTTGGATATATGAATACGACATTCTATCACCTCATTTGATTTGTCAGCTAGAATTGCTTTGATACACCCCAAAAAAAGCAAAAACCTTGGTAAGCGTTCTACCCTTTTCGGAAAGCTCTAACTGCTTATCCCTAATTGCACCAGCCCTCCTTATTAACCCTTGTATGCACACTTCCACGCGGTAGGGTATTAGCTCCATGAATGCTGTGTAAAAAGGGAAAATGCGCGAGCACATATAGGTTCTTGACTATTGAGTACACACATATCTTAATATGTGCCCAAGCGTATTGTATTACTACGTAGAATTCTCTAAAAAATACTGACAAGAAACCTTCCAATTTTGTCATTCATCTTTCAGATCATTCTACTAAAAAACGTAGGGTTGGAACTGTGAAAATAGAAAACAAACAGATTAGCAGATCAGCGCAATCTTGGATCACCAGAGCAGAAAAGAACAAAAGCTTCAAGAAGAAAGATCAATTTCCAAGCCTTCTAAAGGATCTCAATACAGCATGCATATATGTAGATGTACAGAGGGATTTGTAATTTGTCTCGTTCTGGGCTTTCGGGGTTTAATTTTGTAATGCGTTACAGAATTAGCTTAAAATTAAAGAACGTGGGAGCCACTTCAAAAGAAAAAGCTGTGACTGTTGAAGAGGCTGAGTTAAACTCGCAGGAACAACAATGGTTACCTTATTTTGCTGGAGCTTTCCTTGGCGAAATAAAGAAGACAGATGACAAACGATACTATGTCTAGAAATACACATGCGCGCGCAAGTATACGACATCTGATTTACAATTTCGCATTTCGGATTGGTGTTAGACCGACAGGACTTTGTACCCTGTTATCCATGCATACAATGAAAAAAGCCACACATGCTTACCCACTTCCTGCAAGTCAGTGAGCAGGGCCACCCAGCCGTTGATAAATTTGTTGGTTGGTTGGTTGGGTTCAAATCCCACCCTCCTCACGCGCACGCATGCATGCATATGCGCTTACAGTCCTTTCCTGCGAAAAATTTATTAGTAAAAAAAATGTTTCCATGTTGACTAGATTTGCCCAGTTCCGATAAGACGAACGATGAGAACGAAATTGCTAAAATAATCCACGATTCCTTCGGATGGGCTCTAACCAAAGATCGAGCACTCTTTGAAAGCCTCTTTGCAAAAGATGATGACTTCTTTACATATTATCCAGACTCTAAGAGCACCGTCGTAGGATGGAACCAGTTTGAAACATTCCTGGATATGTGGATGAACCCACGAAACAAAGCTAAAGGATTTGATATCAGAAACCTAAGAATTGTAATTTCAAAGACGGGAGAGGTAGCCTGGTTTTCAGCTATAGTGGACGATGAAGGAGAATATAATGGGAAGCCTTGGGGCACGAAAGACATTCGATGGACGGGAGTTCTGGAGAAACGCGGTGGGAGCTGGAAGATATGTCAACAGCATATGTCAGAAGCAAACGATAAGAGCTTAAAATAAAGGTTGTAAAAATATCAGCGGTTGGTAATGAGTCTGTGTGGGGTTAAAGATATGCCTCAAACTCGCGCGCGCTAATTACTTGAACAAAAAGGAAGGAATGTAGGGGGAATTCGGGAGATATTTCCATCTTGGGCAGTTCTAACCGGACTATACTACCAGAGTTCGAATAATACTGCTTAGTTCTAAAAGATCAACCAACATAGAAAAAAAGAGGGGGAGGTAGACTTTCGAGATGTGCCCTTGCTGGGTTATGGTGGTGGTATTGGTGCTACTTTGTAGGGGCGCATCATTTCGTTGTCTTCATGATCCAAAATGTGGCAGTGCCAGACGTATCCAGGTCCTGTCGTAGGGTCGAATGGATATGTAGCTGATCCATCAATGGGCGCAAAGCGGACTCTGATGACAGTTACCTCGCCTGGGTTGACTTGGATGGTGTCTTTCCAGCCCATTTCGTTGGCAGCAGGAAGGACAGGTTTTCCCTTCAAATAGGTAGCCAAGGCAGCAAGACCTGTGGCAGGCGCGCCTACGTTTACTGTCGGCATAGTGAAAGGCAAGTCTGTCATTGGATTTACAACGCCATTCGCCGCGTACCAGTCAGCGAGGTATTTGTTGATATCGAAATTCTGGCGACTAACAAGCTGGAACTGTACGAGATGCAGGTGGATAGGATGGGTGTCTGCTGTCGGATTGACAATAATCCAGTCCTCAGTCGACCCAAGTTGTGGGGTTTCTGAAATTGCTTGGATTGAGTTTCCTGCCCACTTTTGTCCATCAAGGAATATCTCTGTTGGTCCTAGCATTCCCATTTTCTCAATGAGAGTCAAGGTTCTGCTTGGCGCATCAGGAGTTAGTACTGGTATTGTGCTGGGGAGTGTCAGTGGAATAGTTGTGGGCTGATTTGCGTCACTGAGCGGGCCGTTGATAGTGAATTGCATTATTGTGCCTACTGTTCTTGGGTCGGGTGATACACCATTCGGAAATGGAGCCTTGGCTCTATTCCGGACGATAACCCTGTCACCCGGGAAAAGGGTCGAAAAGTCGACAATTATGTCCGCCCTCTCGCCTGGTGCGATGGTCAAGCGTGTCAGTGGAACTGGTGCTGGCAGGTAGCCGCCATCCGTTCCGATCTGATAGAACGTCAAGGGTGGAGGATTCAGCATTGGATTCAAAGGTCCGGGTTTGACTTGGAACCATAGGTCGTAGAAACGAGCGTTTGAGCCGTCAAGTAGGCGGAAGCGGTATAGAGCCCGTTCCACGTTGAGGTTGGGCCAGACTTTGCCGTTAACCATGATTGTGTTGCCGAAGAACTCTGGTTGCCAGTAAGGGTGAACCATGGGGTCGAGGCCAATTTTTGGGAACCACATTGAGCCGTCACCGTTGAACGATCGATCCTGGATCACTATGGGATACTCATAATTGCCAAAAGGCAATGGTGTAGTGTCAGCAGGATCTCTGAGCAGATAGAACCCTGCTAGGCCCGACATCACGTTGATTCGGGTTATGCCCAGAGCATGGTCGTGGTACCATAGGGTTGTAGGAGGCTGCTGGTTGGGATAATAGAATCTTGCTTCATCAGAATTTCCAGTTCCAACGGCAGTTACGTTGAAAGCATCGCCTCGCATTCCATTGTAGGTAAACCATGCTTCGGGATGTCCATCAGACGTAGAATGGACTTCACCACCGTGCAAGTGTGGAATCAACGGAACAGGGCTTTGAGCGTTGTATCCTTCTGGGTTTCCAGAGATTATACTGCCATTGTATCCGGGAGGAAACATCGGATAGATTCCCTGCATCGCTAGTTCCATTACTCGTGTCATATTGATTGCGTTGGGATTTGCCCAATGAAGGGTTGGATCAACAGCAAACATGTGTAAGGATGTTATCTTGTTCTGCCACGTTACGTTGACGGGAGTCCCTTTCATGGCTTCAAATGTCGCGCCAGGCGCAAATCTGAAGTAGTCATTGTATAATCCAGTGAGTGGGTTATAATCCACTATACCTCCGTAACCCCACACCTCTGTCTCTGGAAAGGGCGGTGGTAATATTTGCTGCGTGAAATTAGTCATGTCAACTGTGTAATAGTCAACTCCACCGACAGTTGTCGGCACGTAGACTGGAGGTTTAACCAATTGATTGACGAACTTCGGTATCATCAGGGGATTCAGTGTTGGAAAATCTGCTGGCACTGGCTTTGCAGCATAAGAACTCATGATCCCTGAAGCAAATATGCTTGCAAGTACTAATAGGATTGTCAACAAGGAAGGAAGTATTATCTTCGTTTTCATTTTCTTTGCTCCTTTTATCTTTTACCTAACTTTGAAGTACATTGTTGAGTCATTATTTAAAATTGTGTGACTGTGATACCACAGCAACAGATTCGCGCATTTATCATGACACAAGACTTGATTTCTCAAATCAATTTCCTGAAGGAAGTACTGGCGCTGAAAAATGAGGCGCGTGCAAGAAAGCGAAATCTATATTTAGAGATTAGAACAAGGGTGTGTCCTATGCTAAGCTTTTCGGATTTCGATTTTTCCCCAGTTTGTTGTCTATTCCAGCAGACAAAACTGCACTGTGAGCCTTAACTAGCTATGTGTAAAGATTTGCAGGGACTCTGCATTCGTTTAGAGTGAGGGTGCTGTACCGAAATCTTCGCAGCCGAAGGCTGATGTGGGTCAATGACAGAAATAAGGCCAATCGGTCGCATTATTCGACGATCCAAATCTTTACTCGTATGTGATTGCACGCGCGTCTGTTTCAGTTCTTGCTTTGGCAACTACAGATTCAATGAATGATGTTTTTGCTTCAGTGTAGCATTCATGATCCGAACCATATTCTACTGCAAGTCTTTTCTTCAATTCGTGATAATCTTGAGCGACTTCTGGATGAGCTCGAAGATAGTTATGGAACAATAGATGTCTTTTACAGAAATCGCTTAACAATTCAACCATGTGTAGGTCATAATGTCGTTCCCTTGGTGGTCTGCCCTTGTGGAAATATCGTCTTTCAGGCATTGATTCTTCATACTCTGGAGCATACTCGTAGCCAATACTTTCAAGAGGTTCAATACACTTGTTAGCGTCTTTGAGATTCTTGATAGCGACAGTGATGTCAATAATCGGTTTGGCACCTAAACCAATGACGGCAGTGCTTCCTACATGTTCAATTCCAACAACAAAGCGTCCTATGACCTTAAGGATCAGACGCTTCTCATTCTCAAACAATTCAGACCATTGAGGGTTATAGTCCATAACTTTGACTAGTCTTTTCATTTCTCTAAACTTAACTGAAAAACGACAATAAAAAGCTCTATATTAGCACGCGAAAAGGTTTTATCAATTCTGGTTTAAACGAACTTGTTGAAAAGCTGGTTATGCCGCGCACGCGCCGATTTACATCACTCAGAAATTCACATTGCATATCTGTAAATCAAGAGGGATAGTAAACCTATATAGCGCGCGCACATAAAAAATCCAGATCACAAAGCTGAGGATTTGACGATGTTCCAAGTATCACAACAACTACGAGACATTGCTCAGAAAGTCATGGATTGGGCACTACCTATTGAGCGAGAACAGGTTGCGGTTTTCTATGCTGGTCTCGAAAATCTAGATTTGGCATACGCCTTTGCAGCGGAATGCGCAGTAAGAGGGATAGAAGTTCTAGTTCGAAGCCAAGGGGATTATATCTCAGATGCTAGGCTTCTAGAAGCTCCAATTGAAACCTTCGCAGGGTTTCCGAAGATTCCTCAGGCATTGATCGATGTCGCTGACTGGTTTATCTATATGAACGGAAGCCGTTTCGATAACTCAATCTATCAAAGATCAGAACTTAAAGAGAGACTAGTAGAAATCCAAAATATCTCAAAATGGAATGCTTGTAAGCTTCAGCAATTGTGTTTGGAGAAGAAGACGCACTTGGTAGGATTTCTGGATCCTTGTTTGCAGCAGGCTCAAGCTCTAGGTAAATCTTTCGAGGAAACTCGTCGACTGTTCCTTGCATCACTGGATATTGACTATGAGAAATTAACAGAATTGGGTCAACGATTAATTGCAATAATGGAAAGAGGCGGAGAAATTCACGTGAAATGTCCGAGAGGCACTGATCTGACACTTAGAGCTGATGGGCGCTCTTGGATTAATGACGATGGGAAATCGTCAGTCATACCTTATCTCCACAACTTGCCGGTAGGAGAAGTCTTCGTAGCACCTTTGGAAACAAGCGCATTTGGAGTAGTGTATCCTAGAGATCTTCCAGGAGATACAACCACGGGCTTCCGGCTCGAGTTCAACGGTGAAGAGAAGGCGAAAGTCTCTGCAGAGAGAATGTTTGAGCTGGCTAAGCCTCGCCTTGAAAGCGCGACTGGCAACCCCTACTCAATTGCTGAGTTTGCCATTGGCACTAATCCCTGTGGCAACATGCTCCTAGCAACGGAAAAAGCATACGGCACATGCCACGTGGCTCTGGGGGAAAACACTTGGCTTGGCGGCAGTAATGAATCTTCTCTGCACTGGGACTTCCTCATTGATAAACCAACAGTCACAATCAACAAGAAACCAATTCTGAAGAATGGAAAATTCATTATATGACAACTGCTCCGCGCGTGCATATCCTTCGTCAATTTCTTCCTTTCTGGAAAACGTAAGAAGGCAGCGACAAGAATCAGAATGCCTGCTCGATGCGCGTGCGTTGTAAACAAAACCATCACAAATCAAAATTAATCTTGAACTTATGGAAAAAAGGGGAGTTGCGGGTGACATCTCTACTGTGGAGTGGGTTCGAATCCCAACCCCGCACTACCGATTTTCGTACTATTTTTCTGAGTGTCTACATCCACGATTGAGTACAAGCAAATAGATTTATGTTCTAGAAAATGCATTTATAATATATCTGGATGACTCATGAGTTCGTGTTTTCTATCAAGGAGAAGGGAATCTCTAAGCATTACAATCGCCATTTTGAAAGCATCAAGGAAGGGTATCAGGAAAACGCATCTACTTAGCTCGGTATCCATGAGTTACGGACAGCTTAGCAGGTATCTTGAATTTTTGAAGGCCAATGGTTTTCTCGAAAAGAGTGGTGACTTGTATAAAACTGGAGAAAGAGGATTGGAACTGATAGAGGAATTTGAATCTTCACCTTTAACACGCAGCATATTAGCTACTTGACACTGTGAAAATGCATAAATATCCCCCTTTTTTCTATCGCGCTAAGGTTGATGTAGCCCTGGGGAGCTTTGAACTCCCGTTTAAGTTCCGTCAAACCAAGGGAGACGGAATGAACCAAGTCACTCGCTCAACAAAAGCTACAAAAATCCCGAGAATTTAAACCGATGTTTAAACCTAGCCCCCCGCACTATCGCTTTTCGGAAAATGGATTTAATTCTAAGGTTTTTTAATGAGCAGAACAAGGATAGGAGTATGTTAGCTTATTGCTAAGTTCTTCAGAAACTCTAGAAATGGCGTAAAAATGCACAGTAACATCAGAGAGAATCCTACAACAATTAAGGCTACACCCAGAACAGGTCTCGCAGGATATTTTACAGTCGTAGTGAACTTAGTGAAAATGTAATCATGTAAAACTCGCGTCTTCCTTTTCTCCATAAAAGAGACTCCTACCACGACCAAAATACAACCTTCCAACGCAATAATCGCGTAGTAGTAGTAAAAGACTTCTCGCAGAACGAACCTAAATAAGAGCATATTTAGTCCTAGTATGAGCAAAAAAATAAAGACACTCCAGATGACAACTCTCACCGCATTCTTAACCAGATTAGTAAAGTTCACTCAATTTTTCACCGATTTTTATTCATAGTTTAATTGAAGAGGGGCATTATAAAAATTGGGATTTATGTTATTTCAGTCGAACTAATTTTTAGAATCGCTTGTTTTCTCTCATTTCGCTTAACATAATAACTGAATTTGTATTCTGCTGGTTACTTCACCTTAACGGTATATGTAACCTTCGCAAATAACTTATCGAGAAAGGTTGCGCATTACATTTTTGTCGCCTAATCTCAGTTTTATCTTCGCCCAGAACATACGGCTACAAATTATTATAAGCGGGTAGGCAATTATCCAAGCCATTGCATACAATTCGCCATAGTAGTTGTGAAACAACATCCAATCACCACCATTTATTGCAATAACATAAATGGAAACTATTCTTAGAATATTAATAAAATAAGTTACAAGCGCGCCGAAAACGAAATAGATTATCCTTTGTCCCCATGGAATGCTTGTCTTCTTGAGAAAAAACAGAATTGTGAAAGTGTAGATGAGAAGGCTCTGCACACCTGAGCATGGCCAAGCTATACTAAACGTTCGCTCGCCTTGGGAGTTCCAAGCCTTCAGAACGGGCATTCCCTCCATTGAAGAATAAAAGCTTGTCTGGTAGCCCACGAAGTTTAGAACACTCGCTGCAAGCACAGCTGTGGTGGGAACAAAAATTTGGAATGGAGTGAAACTTCCATAAGGATACAAATTGTCTATAAAGTACACTGTTCCAATGGCGCCTAAGAAAAATGCTGAAATAGAAAAATCTTTCAAGCCATCAAATCCTTGCGCGAGCATTGTGATCGCAACAAATAGTGCCGTAAAAACTAAGTATTCAACGGAAAGAGGCATCCAATCCGCCCACTGCACATTGAAATGTCTGGCTAAGTCTAAAATTGCTTCGTTGAGTCCAAAATAGTTGGCAGCAGTAACGTACACTGATGGAAGTAACAAAGCTACCGCAAGCACAACAATTCTTGTAGGTTTTAAGATATTGAATGTTTTTGACTGAAATTTTTCCCAATCAAGCAGCAACTCTAGAATGATAAACCATAAGAAGAAAAAGTAGAACGTTCTGCCTTTCCACGTTGCTTGAAACGAGTTTGGATCTAAAAAGAAAAGAATAGCGATAGGTACACCAAACGAGAAGAAAATAGCCAAAGAGGTTTGCACTTTCTTTAAGTGAATTTTTGCCAAAACTTGCTGAATGAGATGGAATGTCTTGAACTTGGAACTTTCTCCGTGGGCATCGGATAACTTTTTCAAAAGCCTTCTCCTTTTCAAAAGCATGCATATGATCATCTTATATATATTATGTTAGTTGGATCTTAAGGAATAATTTGCACTGGGACAGAAAAGACCAGTGAGACTAGCTAACTTTATAGCTCATGGCAATAATATTTATATAAAAAGCAAAGGCAAAGGTTGTTGCAATGTTTAACAAAACAGTTATTCTAGTGATTCTTTTGTGTTTGCTAGCATTGCCGATGACGTTTTGGGCATTAACTGACTTAGAGGCAACTGCTAACACTAGTAACATCAACGCTTATGAAGGTGGGCTATTCGGTCTTAGCAGTTCCAACAGCACTATTTGGGTTCCAGATAACTACACAATGATACAGGAGGCTATTAACGCAGCAAGTTTCGGAGACACTGTCTATGTAAGAGCAGCAACATATTACGAAGATGTTGTTGTCAACCAAACCATACTACTAATCGGAGAGGACCCAGAAACAACTATTCTTGATGGTAAAGTTGAAAGCCCCCGTATTTTAGGTGTAGTAGCGTCAGACGTTGTCATAAGCAATTTTACCATCCAAAACACAAGAGTAGACCTGCCAGCTTACGGAGTCTCTATTAAAGACAGCCAAAACGTTACTCTAAATAATGTTATAGTAAAGAACTGTTACACAGGCATATGGCTTTACAATGCTTCACATTGCGAAATGCTCAACAACATAATTGTGAACAACACTTTTAACGGGATTGATTTACCTTCTGGAAGCAGCAACAACAGCATTGTTAGCAATTCGATAATTTTAAACACTAAAGGACTGCTTATTCAAGCGCCTACATGCCAGAACAACACTTTTTACCATAACAATTTTGTCAATAACACGATTCAAATAGAGGTACTTTGGGCTGGTCCAAATACATCGTGGGACAATGGAACTGAAGGAAATTACTGGAGTGACTATACAGGTGAAGACGATGGAAGTGGAGGACGAGTCGCTGGTGATGGCATAGGCGACACTGAAATTCCTTGGCTGGGAGTTGATAATTATCCGCTTATGGAACCTTGGGGACCACTTCCGCCAATACCGCCTGTAGCTCGTTTCAGCTACTCGCCAGAGTCACCAGTCGTAGAAGAAACTGTAACTTTTGATGCTTCAACCAGCTACGATCCCTATGGATCCAGCCTTAGCTATAGATGGGATTTCGGCGACGGTGCATACGACCCAGAATATTCACCAAAAGGAAACATAACGACACATGCCTACAACGCCACAGGCAACTACAACGTGACCTTAACAGTTAAAAAGGACCCAAACGGGCTAACAAGCAACATAACAAAAACCATCACTATACAAAAAATGAGTAGCAACATAACAATAAACATTTACCCTCAAATAGTAGAAGTTGGCTCCAATGTAACGATAAGCGGAATCATTACAGATCAGCACGAAAACCCCAGACCATGGGAGAACATCACGATTCGTTACCTGTTTTACCCTTTTGGAACATGGACTATGCTTGCCACCGTGAAGACACAGCATGACAGTAGCTACAACTTTGTTTGGACAACTACCGAAGCAGGAACTTATGTCCTCCTCAATGCCAGTTGGTTAGGTGATGATAAAACTTTAGGAGCCGAAGGGATTGTGTTGCTTGGGATAAACAAAGCTACAAGCAAAATCACAATTGACGTTGAACCGGAAACAGTTAAAGTAGGCTCAAACGTTACCATAAAAGGCTCTATAGATCCTACACGTGAGAATGTAAATGTTTCCATCCAATTCTACGCTGTGGGCGAGCTTAATCCTGTGGTTGTAGTGGTTAAAACTGATACAGATGGCTTCTACAGTTATACGTGGAAAACGTCGGAAGTAGGTACATATGAGATTGAAGCCCGTTGGGATGGCGACCGAAACACGTTGTCGGCAGAAACTGAGACAAAAGCGGTTGAGGTCGAGGCTGAAGCCCCTCCTGTAAACATAATTCCCTACGTAATTGTAGTAACGGTGATAGTTATTGCCTTAGCTTTTTCTGTGTACTTTATACTGAAGAAGCGACGTTAATGTCTCTAACTTGTTCAGTTCTTCAAGGGGGAAATATTAATCTTCTGTAGTCTTTGGAAGATAAGCAAGTTGTTTCATGGCTAGAAAGGTTAATTAAAATCGAGATGTTTTAACATTTTAAAAAGCTAGCAAAGGTGCCTATCGTGAGAAACGAATGGTTGGTTTTTGGAATAATTCTACTGTTTGTTGGTCTAATTGTGACATCTGCAGCGGTTAGCTCTCAACAGGAGAAAGTAGTGTCTCGAGATGACGTAGATAAAAAGTTGGACCTTCTTACGAACGCTACTTTTTGGTGGATTGCAGGTAACTTCAGCAAAGGAAGAAGATTATACCTAAGTATGCAGCCTGGTCCCGGTTGGACTGCCGAACCGCCTTCGGTGTACGAAATGTATCTTCTAAAAGTTCCTGTTACGATTACTGATCCACATGGAGAAGAGACTAGACTTTTTGCAATATTTGGAACAGATCCTAAAAGCACTCAATCGGATGTTGTTCGGTTTTGGGGCGTTAACCTTACATCGAATGATGGGGGACTAATTTTTGAGAAGTCCAACGAATTCCAAATGGTAGGAATTACTTATTATCAAGAGATAAGTGCAATCGTTACCATAGATGGTGTTTACAATGCAACAGTCAATCGTAACATAGGTGTTTGGAGCCCACCTTCAATACTTTTACTTCAGAGTTTACTGATAGAGAATGAGTATCCTTACTGGTTTGTTATCCCAATAGGTATTGCGCTCATGATTGCCGGGGTGTCTTTATCTATATGGGTGACCAAACACCCGAAACACTAACAATTTGATGCTGTATTGAAATACCAAATGCGCCAAGAAAAAAAAGTTAGTTAGGATTTTGCTTCCTTTCCTGTGTATAGGTGACATGCCACTAAATGTCCTTTACCCATGTCCACAAGTTGTGGTTCCACTGTACGGCAAATATCACCAATGTATGAAGGACAACGTGTATGAAATCGACAGCCAGAAGGAGGATTCACCGGGCTTGGAATCTCACCTTTAATCACTACTTCAATGCGTTTAGCAGTAGGGTCAGGAACTGGCACAGCCATGATCAAGGCTTTTGTGTAAGGATGTAAGGATTCAAAAATGACTTGTTCATTAGTGCCTTGTTCCATAACTTTGCCAAGGTACATTATGACGATGCGATCACACATATGTCTAGATAGTGCCAAGTCATGTGTGATGTATATGAACGAAGTTTGATGCTTTTCTAGCAGTGAAAGCATGAATTGAAGAATTTCAGCTCTAATTGAAACATCCAACATAGAAACTGGTTCATCTGCAACTATGAATTCAGGGTTAATAACGAAGGCTCTAGCTGTTGCGACTCTTTGTCTCTGACCTCCACTTAACTCGTGAGGATATCTAAAAACGAACTCTTCAGGAGGAGCCAACTCAGCATCTTCAAGAACATTGTAAACCTTTTTCTCTAACTCCTTCTCATCTGCAATGCCGAGCACCCTCATCGGCTCTGCTATAATATCCCCCACAGTCATCCTTGGGTTTAATGACTCATATGGATCTTGAAATACTATTTGCATCTGTCGTCGCAACGGTTTCATTGCGGCTTCCTTCAGATGGGAGATATCCTTTCCTTTGAAATATATTTTCCCAGAGGTTGGCTCAATAAGTCGCATAATTAGTCTACCTACAGTTGTCTTTCCACTTCCACTTTCTCCAGCAAGTCCTAATATTTCGCCCTTCTTTAATTCTAAATCGATTCCGTCTACAGCGTGAACAAAAAGTTGCTGTTTGGTAAGTAAAGTTTTAACGAAACCTAGCTTTACGGGAAACCATTTTTTCAAGTTTTCAACTTTTATTATAGTTTCTTCCATTAGTATCACCTAGTGACAAGATGGCAAGCTACAAAATGGCCTTTAGACACTTCTTTGAACTTGGGCTCCTCTTTTCTGCAGATGTCCATCGCATAATCGCAACGAGGGTTGAACCTGCAGCCTACTGGCGGATCTAAGAGATCTGGTGGCGAACCATGTATTGACACGATTTTTTGTCTCGGAGCATTAATGTTTGGAAAAGCTGAAATTAACCCCTGCGTATAAGGGTGTGCTGGTTTCTTAAACATTGTTACTACATCTCCAAGCTCTACTATCTTTCCCGCATACATAATGGCGAGTCTTTCGCATGTTTCTGAAATGATCGACAGGTCATGTGTAATCATTATTATTGCCAAGTTTAACTTATCCCTTAACTCGCTCATCAGTTTCAGAACTTGAGCTTGGACAATGACGTCCAAGGCTGTTCCTGGTTCGTCTGCAATTACAATGTCTGGGTTACACGCAAGAGCCATAGCGATCATTGCACGTTGTCTCATCCCCCCACTAAATTCGTGAGGATAATTTTTTGCCCTCTCAGGTTCCAAGCCCACCATTTCAAATAGTTTAGCAATTCGTTCCCTTGCTTCTTGTTTGGTTACTTTCGGCTCGTGCTGCTTAATTACTTCGATTATCTGGTCTTCTATTTTGTACATTGGATTCATAGCGTTCATGGCGCCTTGGAATATAAGGGAAATACCTTTCCATCGTATTTTGTTTCTTAACTCTTCTTCGGATAATTTGGTGATGTCCACATTCCTGAAAAGCATCTTACCTTTTAATATTTTGCCGTTTGACGGCAGAATCCTCAAGAGAGATAAGGCTACAGTAGTTTTTCCGCAACCTGACTCGCCAGCTAGTCCCATTGCTTCTCCTTTTTCCAATGAAAAACTGACGTTTTCAACAGCCTTCACATGACCTCTCATAGTCTTATAATAAGTTGTCAAGTTTTTTACGTCAAGCACAGACATATATGCACACCCAGCTTCATTAAGCTTGTAAATACATGCAAGCGTGCATATATATATAAGCTTTGACCAATGGATAAGAAGCTTTTTATTTTTCAGTCACTGTTCAAATCTTGGCGAAATCTATGGAGGATCGATGGCAGAACAAAAACATTCAATTGCCTATCCTATCTGACTACATCGGGCAATTTTTTAAACAGAGCGGCTTTTCTGTCTCACTTAATGGATTTAATGGAGACTATCGTATCACGGCGCAACCAAAGAGTGATCATTCGATTGCCGAAGATGTTCATGTTTCTCTTAGCGGCAATCCAAACGATTTCACCGTGAAATTTATTGCTGGATCTCGGTCGCGGATGCTTGTTAGGTCTGGTACTATTTTGCAGCTTTTTGGAGGGGGATTCTTAAGTTTAAAAGGTATAAAATCTCAGGAGGCTTTGGAAAAGTTGGAACGAAAGTTTTGGATTTACGTAACTGAGAAAGTTAGCCAGTTGGTATGTTCGGAGCGTGAGACGCCTTGACAGTTGATGCTTTGTTTCAGCGTCTTTCTCTAAGCCTTGGGTTCAATATTTCGTCCAAAGAAAATCCCAAAAGGATGAAAGCTGTTGCAAGGAGAGCAATCGCAATACAAGGTGGAAATATCCAGAACCAATATTCTGTAAGCCCTTTTGTGACTGCTATTCCGGATGCGTTGAAGTCATACAGTACTTTTCCCCAAGAGGGAATCGTGCGGTCGCCTAATCCCAACCAGCTTAGTGAGGCTTCATATATTATGGCGCCTGGAACTGAAGTGGCTAGTGTAACGTAGACTAGAGTAAATACGTTGGGAATAATATGTTTTGTTATTATGTAGAATTTTCCGGCGCCAGCCGCTTTTGCAGCTTCGATGAATGGTCTTTCGCGGATGCTTAGCACCATAGATCTTACAGAACGGCTAAAACTCATCCAGCCAAAGAAAGTTATGAGTATTATGATATTCCACATGCTGACTAGACCATATGTTGCTTTCATAACTGCAATTAAAACTATGAATAGTGGCAATGTTGGAAGGACCAAAAGTAAGTCAGCAAATCTCATTATGCCCTCGTCAACGATTCCACCGATGTATCCTGCAGTTAACCCCAAGAATAAACCGATAATCGTAGAAAACAGGGCGGAAAGAACACCTACGATCAGGGACACTCTTGTTCCATGAACCAACGTTGAGAAGATGTCTCGAGGGGGTATTGGATTACCATTATCTGTACCCAAAAGCCCAAAGGCGTTTCCATATATTATCATATTTAAATGGTCAATGTACACAGTTGTATCTTTCTCTTTGTCAAGAAAGTCTACACCGATAACAAGCGACATGTTAGCTGGCATTGAAAAGATTACTTGTTCGGGAAAAGCGAATCCAACATTTTGCCTAGTCTGTGCACTCGTAGACACCTCTTTTGTATGAACATAATCTAATATACGTCCCTCTTTTATATTTGTAGCTAGGAAACTTGTAATCAGAAAAGTTTGATTTTTGCTGTTATTTCGTACCATTATAGTTATATTGACGTTTCTTAATGTAGAAGCTTCTACATGTATGGACATATGCAAGAGGAAGGATTTTGGCGATTCCCAGTATTGATATTCAAACGACTTAGACATTACTACATTGACTTCTCCTTCAGGAACGGGTTCCTCCGGCTTTGGGCTGTATGATATTTCCACACATCCATCGTTTTTAAACCCTTTTTGGCTGTTGTATTGTGTGTTTATGAGATCAGGAGAACTTGCTTTCCATTGCCAGTCATTTTTAAATATTTGCTCTGAAGAAAACATGTGATCTGGCACTACTTCTATGGTTTCCACGATATCTGAACCAGTCAAGTACGTTGCTTCAAAGAATGTTCCCCCTGGGAGATCTTTCAATATTTTTATTTGGTCCCGATATGCTAGGTCCCAGCTCCATTCTTCTTCAAACGTTAGGTCTCTCACGGTGTTATTCGGGAAAGTTGCGCTAACTCTTTTGGGCTCTGCAGCATATAAGGATAAAGGAAGGTAGTTCTTAGAAGTATTTTCTCCTACGAGACCAAATAGTTGAAAGGTTTCATTAATTTCAGGGACATTGAGATATGAATTGTAGAATGTTTCTATATTTTCAATAGGGCCTTTGTAGACCCAAGGCAGATATTTATACCATGTTGGGTAGCATAGTGTATCAGTGAGTTTAGGGCCGAGTTCTTCGCCATACGCTGGATATTCCCCTACACCACGCCACGGGCTTATGGGATCGTAAGGAGCAATCACTGGTGCTAAGATTCCTACGAGTACGAAAAAAACTATAATGACTATTCCAATAGTTCCGCGTTTGCTTCGACTGATCTGACTTAGGGTTCGTCGGAATCTTGTTATCATGAAGGCTGTTCTAGCTTTTCTTGTTGCCATTTTTCTCACCCATATCTAACACGAGGATCTATTATGCCGTATAACAAATCTGCGATGAAGTTCGCGACAATTACGAGTAACCCTGTTACATAGAAAATGGCACTCAAGACAGGAAGATTTGGGAAAGGATAAATTGAGTGCCATGTTAGCAATCCCATACCGTTGTATGAGAAGAGTGTTTCAGTTATTATTGCACCGCTTATTAGAAAGGCGAACGCTATTGCAACGTTAGTTATGAGAGGTAATGAAGCATTTTTCAAAATATGTTTGAATAGAACAGTTCTTTCTTTAAGACCTTTAGCTCTTGCAGTTAGCACATAGTCTTCGTTGATTGTTTCAAGAACACATGCTCTTGTTAGAAGGATCCAACCTCCAACGGAGAACATAAACAAAGTAATCACTGGTAACACTATCATAATTCCTCGTCCAGCTATAAATTCTAGAATGTTTGCTGGAGGATTACGCCCCCACTCCACTGGAAAGGTTCCTCCAGCAGGGAACCAGTCGAGCTGAATGGCAAAAAGGAATATCATTATCCAGCCTATAAAAAATATAGGAACTGAATAGCCCACCAATGAGCCCGTTACCACGAACGTATCAAAAAGTCCTCCTCTCTTATTAGCCACTATTACTCCAATAATAATTCCAATAAGGATGGAGATAATCACTGAGCTTCCCATAAGTATAATCGTGTTAAACAATGGTGTCAGCACAGTGTTCCAAACAGGTTCTCCACTGCCGGTTTCTCTGCCAAAGTTAAAAGTCAACATGTTAGAAATTGTTAGGAGATATCTTTCGTGTAAGGGGCTGTCAAGCCCAAAAGCGTGTCTCAACTCGTTATATCTGTCTTCATCTATCCTTCCCCTTTGACCTGCTACAAACTGCGCAAGTGGATCTCCAGGCATCATCGAGAATATCATAAAGTTGACTGTTATTACAGCCCAGATTAAGATAATTGAATAAAAAATTCTTTTTCCAATGTATCCTTTGAGCCCCATGTATCCCATCTCAGATAATCTTTCGTGTTAGAAGATCACGTGCAGCATATTTAAGTTTTGGTGCATGAAAGTAAAAAAAAGAGGAGATGTTGAGCTTATTGGTTTTGGCTATGGATTTTATGGGGGTATTGCCCATTTTAGTCCGTATTTGCCTGTGATGCTTACTATGTCGTAGATGCCTATGTGTGCAAGGTCGGTTTTGTCTAGGTCTGCACCTGGGAAGTAGCCAGGGTCATATACCTTGTCGCCGCTGTGGCAGTAGCTTCCTGTGGCTTTTACTACGTCGTAGATGTTGATTTGGAAGTAGCCGCTGTCGCGTCCAGGAATCTCCCATCCGGGTTGTCCTCCTGGAGTGTTCCACCACCAGCGCCAGTCAGTCTCACCCAAAGGTGGATCTTCAAGCCAGTAGTATGGGTTTTTGTTCAGCGTAGCATATCCGCCTACGCCTTCCGTTATGCCTAGGGCGTAGAAGGGACCGAAGCCGTACCACGTGAGTTCCCAGTCTAGGCCTGCAAGGTAGTAGCCGTGGGGGTCAAGATCGTCTGTGTAGAAGTTGATCGTGTATGTTCCAGCTCCTACGTCGCCTTCAAGCATAATCCAGTTATGCTCTCTGTCTTCGTAGCCACCGTAAATGTAGTAGTCGACTGGCACGTCGTCAGAAGTCACCTGTACTATGTTTTCTGCTGTCAATTTGAAGTGGGTTCCTGTACTGCAGTTTGAGCCGTCACTTGTGAAACTTGCAGAGCTTGGATTGCATAGTGGGTCGATCAGCTCGTCTTTGGCGAGTATCGGGTATTGCGGTGCGGTGTAGAACCAGTAGCTTGCGTCGTCGAAGTAGTACTTAATCGTGTAGTCGTCGATTATTTCGCTGTGGTGCAGGTCTTCGTAGCTTGGATAGTTCCAAGCATCAGGGAAGCAGTAAGTGTACCATGCCGAGAACTCTAAGTCATGCGTGTTTAGATTTCGTACATAGTTGCCTGTTCCTGGTTCAGCTATCCCACAGTCTGACCTCAGATAGTACGTAACTGTGGATTTCTCAGAAGGCTCGTTTGGACCTGGGTATGGATCGATCCACGTTCCAACTTCCCAGTCTTGAGCCGCTCCAGCTTGATCTATTGTAAGATCGTATGGGTTCACCATCAATAAGGCATTGAATATCCTGTCCATCGTTGCGTAGTCATAGTACCATGTTGAGTACAATGGGTTAAGTGCCTTAGGTCCGTTTACTGTTCCCATCCTAATTGGGCCGCCAGCACTTTGGTATGCATTCCAGAACTGGTACGCGTTGTCGTATCCGTAGCCGAACTGGTTGATAACTCCGCACATGGTCTTACGCCAGCCGACGTAGCTTGTGTAGGACCATAGAGGAATGTTGACACACAAATCAGCCCAGCCTAATCCGCCTGCCGCTAGAGCAGAAATGTTAGCTGCAGCAATACTTGGTGTGAAATATACAGCGCGAACATATTCGTCAAGCAGCGGATAGTTGGGGAGGTTTGAACTGTTCATGCCTGTTACGTAGTTTGATCCATATGAGAACCAGTAGTCACTGTGGTATCCGAAGTAAAGGAACGTTGGGTATCTTCCTAGGCTCCAGCCGCCTGTGTAAATGTGGTAGTTTAGGTCTCCCATAACAGGCGGGAAGCAAACGTCTGAAGTACCTTCGATTGCGGTGTATGGGACATCTAAGGTGTCCAACTGGTATGTAAGGTGTATGCCGGCATCGTGCCTTTTGTCTTCAGTTCTTATGTAGAAGATAAGCGGGTCCATGTTGCCTCCGGCTTCTGCGCCATCCCAACCAACAGGATAGTTTCGAGTGCCATCAGGTTCAGTGTCAACGAATCCTGCAGCGTCTAGTAACGTTGCAGCCTTAGTTATGTCGTACTTCCACTCGTAGTTCGCTTGGAGTAGGGTTTCGTTCCACCAGGTGATGGAGTTCAGTGGAATTGGAACGTTGAGTATTCCTCCAGCGCCCAGCAAGATTTCATCCACGATGTATTGCTTGTCCACCGCGCATGTTAGAGCCTGTCTGAACTCTTTAACGGTTAGAGGGTTTCTGATTCCAGGATAGGTACCAGCTACGGTGTAGTTGTTGTTTAGGTCAAACTCAGACATTCCGTTTTCAACATACTCTGCAATGGCGATGTTTGGATCAGCTTCCGAGCTCACTCTCTGCTCATGAGTCAACGACCACTGATAAAAGTCGATGTCATCAGCCATTAGAGCAGCGAAACCAGCCTCTGGACTACCGTAAAATCTAATGTCAGCATCAGCCCTCGGTGCTGCGCGTACTGGAAACACTACGCCGATAGATATTAGCATCAAAGCTGCCAAGAACACAAATGCTAAAATGCTTGCTTTTTTCATTGATTTTTTCTCCTTCCTCTTTCAGCAAGTTATCGATATCCCAACGGATAATTAAAGTTTTTGGAAAAATGTTCTAGGTCAAAAATTTAACCTACAAGTTAAGTTTAAAGCCACAAGAATGCGTTAAACTTATCAGATATCCTAATACTATTCTAATCGAGTGGTTCAACGTTTGGAAGCTGACTTCTGGAATCGCCTAAACATCTTCGAAAGTAAAGTAAGAAGATATATCTTAAGATTACTATTAGAATTGGAATGGAGATCCTTATCAGATATTGCCAAAAAACTAGAAAATGACTATAACCTGAAAATAACACTGCCAGGACTACTCAAGCATATGAAACAATTAGAAGAAATAGGACTGATACGACATGAATCAGGCATTTTTGCAAAGAAGCCTGATGCAAGAAAGACTGTATATTTGCTAGAAGGGAGAGAAAGAGTTGAAAAACTTCTTCAACATCTAGAGGACAACGTTGGAAATCTACTACAAACAGGGATAATATTCAGCAAAACTGCTAAAATGGCACGTAGAATTCAAGGGATGCGAAACAATGTTTCTAAAGAAGAAATAGGCTGCCTCAAATCATTACTTACCCAATGCGAATCAGAAAAAGTAAACAGTTACCTAACAGGAGATGAAAAGAAAAAAGTAAAGCTTTGGAGAATTATGATAAGACTGCTAGAAGAAAAATAGGTTTAGAGACGAAAATCTTCTTAAGGTTTGACCAAATTCCAAATCAACTCTACCACGTTCTTCTTTTCAGGACTCGGAAGATCACCGAGAAGATGCGCTGCCACTTGAAAAATACCCTTCGAAAACTCGCTATCAGCGAATTTTTTATACGCCAAAAAAGCTTTCTGATGCCTTACTCCGCCATATGACTTTAGCACCCTCTGATCTTCCTTTATTCGTGCTATACAAGAAATTTCAAGAAGATTTTCAAGGTCTTTAACAAATTCATCATTGAACCTCTCAGGTGTTTTGATTCTATTTAACACAAAACCAAGTGGTACACACTGGAGAAAATACCTACCCAAACGAATGGTGTCTATGGCTGACTCAACACATAGTACAAACTCGTCTTCGGTTAGGAGAAGGATAAAGTATTCACATACTCCTAACGACAAGAAAGCTGCTTTACCCAAGGGAAACGGAACATCTATAAGCATAAAATCTGCTGTCAAGTCAGAGATTTTCTTTGCAAAACTCACAGGATCTATGTCAAGATACCCTTGAAGGGAGATTCCCGAAGGAATCAAAAACAGATTGTCGACTTTCGTGGAATATACTGCCTTCTCAATCTTCAAATCATCTTTTACAACTTCATCAAGCTTACAGTCACTAGTAGATATATTGACGTCGAGGATTTTTTGCAGAGGATGGTTCGGATCTCCCTCAATTAAAATCACCTTTTTGTCTTTACCAGCTAGAGCAGCACCTACGTTTGCACTCATAAGGGACTTGCCTACCCCACCCTTTGAAACTGCAAACGTAATAGATTTCATATTATTTCAAAAAACTTTCATAATCAACGCTTAAAATCTTAATCTGTTCTTAACCCAGAGGTTAAATAAAAACAGACTAGTCTGTGACTCTTTCTTTCTCTTTTTTCTCAAACTCCAACTTGACAATATCTTCAAAATTTTCGCGAGGTCGTACTTTTATTTTATATTTCTTTTCGAATTTCTTGATTTTGGCTTTCCTTCTTTTTACATCAGCCTCAAAGAATGCCCGTGCAGTGTCTAAATATTTATGTGCACGCATTTGCAGTTCAAACTCGTAAACTTGAATAAGTTTTTTCTGCTTAATGGACATCCTGTGATATCTTATGACAAGCAAAAAAAGAACAGTCACAACCGCTGCCAAGAAAATCGTTACCCAGAACCACAATTGATACCATACAGGTTGCTCTTGGGATAACAAGATGATGGTAGTCGGCTCATGCTCTGAATAATCATAGGTGAAGTACAGCCAAGTATGTGTCTTGTTTCTGTGAACGGTACTAGCCGTTAAGGAGATGTTGTAATTTGCAATCACCTTGTAAGGAGGCCCAACTAAGTCATGAGGAATGCAAATGCGGCAGAAACCTTTGCCTTCACTATTATTAACCTGAAAACTCACTTTAGCAGTATTGTTAGCTTGATGGTAAAGATGTCTTAAACTTGAAATTGTGGAATTTGAGACTACGTTAAGGGTATAAGCTTTATTTCTTACCGAGAGGTTGAACTGCATGAAGATACTCATTAAAGGGTAACTGTCGTTGGTGTTTTCATTGATAATATATGCTGTATCACCGATTCCATTCTCGATCTTATCTGACCCATTATAACTGCTCCAATAGTTCCCTTCGATACCATTGTTCCAAGAATTTT
>JAOUKM010000010.1 GCA_029882535.1 Candidatus Bathyarchaeota archaeon | reverse complement strand
CGAATGTAGATAGTGATGTTTTGACTTGAACCGGGTTCTAAATAGCCCCAGTTGATAGTGGATACTTCGTTTATGCATGTGTTTTCCCAGTAGACGCCTACTCCTATAGAGTTGACGTTGCCTTGATTGTTGATGGTTCTGTTTCCGAATAGTATTCCGGAAGTGAGAACCACTGCTGTGACTGTCATTGTCATAACTGTTAAGAGTATTATTATGGAGAACCTTTGGTTGAGCATTTTTGGACCCAACCGTGTATGATATATGAAGTCTTAATAAACATTTTTGTAGGAATGTCGCACACAAATACACCAACACATCAATCCTCAAAAAAGAAGAACACTTCACCATTCTGAATCCAAAAAACTGTTCTACTCAAAAAGAAAACCTTCAAGGCTTCTTTAGAAGCACTAAACTAAAATTGCGGGGAAAGATATGTCGTTCCACGTAATATGGAATCTTGCGAAACACCCCTTTTAACACACCCTACCCGAGAATGTTATAGACAACATTTCTAGACAAGGTGTACAGATTGATAAACTGGGATAACCCGCGTAAACGTAGAGACCGCTTATTGATTATTGCAGAAATCCTTGACATTTCTAAAGATGGAGCACTGAAAACTCAGATTATGTATAAAGCCAACTTGAGTTTTTCCCAATTGAATACGTACCTTAAATTGTTGCTGAAAATACAGCTGCTTGAAATTATAGAAGTAAATGGAAAGAATGTGTATAAGACGACGAAGAAAGGTGTTGAATACATGCAAAGTTACAAGGAAGTCATTGAAATATTAAGTGGCAATTCTAGCAACAATAACTGTCCCCGGATTAAGGGCGGCCCGACAATATATTGGATAAAGAAGCCTTAACGATTAGGTTCGCTTAGCGCATCTTTTTCTCTAACGCAGCAAAGACGAGAAATAGTCCAGTGAATAAGAGAAGCCAGATAAAAATGGATACGCCAAGAATATTGCATTCGGCGATGGAGTTAATGGAGTTGAAGAATGATTTTAGGAGAGTGTGTAAATCCAACTTTGCTTCCTCCTCTTCTCTAGAAAAAATGTTTGTAGCTTGATTAATTGTTTATGAAGGGGAAGTATTTATTCAGACTTAATCCGACTAGCCTATGGGAGTGCTCAATCTATATTTTTTGGGGATCTGAGTTATCTTTGGAGATATTATTCGACTTTCTGCGTAAGGCTGGGAATTCGTCGAGAATTGCATTCTAAGTTCTAGATATATGTTCTCTTGCGGGCAGTCTGAAAAACCGCAAAAAAAGAAAAAAGGTGTGGTTTATAGGGTTCCTACGATGTTTAATGCTTTTCTTTTCCAGCGGACAGCTAAGATTACTAAGGTAATGATTGATGCCGTGCCAACCAGTAGCAGAAGTAGCTCGGGGGTTATTAGTGTTGGAAGAGTTTCCAATCCCAGTGAAGGGTCGTGTTCCAGAGTTTTGTTGCCAAAGTATGGGTAGCAAAGGAATAATCTCATGTGGTGACCTGCGGGAATATAGGAGGCTTTGACATCTACCACTGTCATATTTTCGCCGTCTCGAAGTATGGCTTTTGGAACGAATTTGAAGAATCCTGCAAAAGTTGCGTTTCCTCTTTCGAAGCGTAGTCTGAAGCGTTCTCTAAGCCTTGCTCGTGCTGTCATCGGTTGCTCGTGCTCAGTTAACGTTTTGTTTTGAATTATGCCTACTTGTGTTCCTTCAACATACATGCTTTGAGTCATCGATGAAGCCTCTATATTTCCATCTGTAGTTTCTACGTCTTGTTCGGCGAGATTGATTTTTTCTATCGGAATCGATGCAAGGTTTATCCACAAAGCCAGCCCTGCTTTTCTAATGGGCACATCTATGCCGTTTTCTGCAAGCTCTGCTAGTAGTGGTTGTATTAGATCGATGTTCCATGTCCAGTTTTTGACAATGAGGTCCATTTTGAGTTCGCCTCCACCGACGGTGTAAGTGTAGAGATCATCAACGTTTTCTGTTGCAGGAGTGTAGTAAAACCTACATCTTATGATAACGTTGTTTTCTGCGAATTCGAGGTTTGTAAACGGCACTTTGACTAAAGTAAAGTTGAAGGATAGGTATTGTACGTCGCCTTGTGTCACTTCTGTCGGACCCGTTAAGTTCCATTGACAAGCGCTAAAAGGTAAATAAGGCCTGTGTAACCCATACAAAAACGCAAGTTGCTGAAGTTGCTGTTGTATTCTATTTCGTATCGCTGCTTGAAGAATGTGCTGTTTCGGACCAAAGTATCTTTCATTTAACATTGTCTGCATTTTTTGCTCAGTTGCTTCGTATACACGTCTGTAGTATGGATAATCAAAGGTCATGAATTCGATAAGGCCTTTGTATTTAACCACATAGATGTTGCTTGTGTCATTTGCATACCACCACAAAAACATAGGTTTCTTTCCGCCAGATGGAAAAATTATGTTTATTTTGTCGGTTTTGATCCACTGCCATTTCTCACGGTAGGTCAAGATTTCAGGTTTTGTCAAAGTCTGCGCAGACGCTGGTTGAGCAATCAACGGAAGCGCTAGAGACATCGTCAAAATCGCCAAGATTGTTGGTCCGATCAAGTTTTTCCTTGTTTTCAAGCGTTTTTCACCAAAATAAACTTAGAAGCGGCTTCTTTTAAGGAAATCGCTTCTAGAAAACTCGAATATCGCGATAGAACAGTTCTAGAAACCTCGAACTTTTTATGATAACTGCCCTGTTGCTAGCAAGACTGCAGTGTTTAAGTAAAGCACCAACAAGCTCATCACGATAGATTTGTCTATGCGTAGTCCTTTGCTGAAGGAATACGCTGAAGACAGCAACATTACACTCCAAATTATGAGAACTAAAAGAAAGTAACGGGCAATCTCGTAAGAGAGGAACATGTAGATGTAGGGAAACAAAGCCGTAGGAAAGGACGCAATTCCAAGGCAGACAAACAACTGCAAATCTCCACCAATCCGTCTGAAGAACAAATAGATGACCAAGTCTGAGAAGAGAAAGAGGCTGACCCAGTTGAAAAGGTACAGCAGAGCCGTCGTTTCAAATTGGTAAGCGGTAAAGGACGAGTAAAAGAATAATAATGACTGCGATGAGGCAAAAGCGGAGCCGAGAGCACCCAAAACCAAAACTACAAGCGAGAGAGGCAACAGCCTTAAGGGTTGAGTGGTCTTCGCGAAGATAGGCGACAAGAACAGCCACTTAGCCAAGCGATGGCTAAAAGTTTCACCTAGCTGCAGCGTCGACGGCACACTCACACCTTTCAACGATTTATAAAGAAGCCGCCCACGATCATTCAGCTTGTATTTCCGCCGTTTATCTTGAGTTAGGTAGTCTGAGAGCATGTCCAAATGGTAGTAGACAGTGCCAACGCCTAGCCCCAGCATCTGTTTTAGCCCTTTGAAGCCTATCTTCTCCTGTTCGCCCAGTATCTCAATTATTTTTCGGCGAGCAGGGTCTCGGAGCAATGTATGGTAGCGGGATTGTTCGTCCATTGACGACACCGTGGTGTTGTCTCTTCTTAAGATTGCTAATAAGTTATTTATGGCTTGTGTGATGCTTTTTTTGGTGGAATATTGTTTTTTGGGGAATAGGGCTTTATTTCTAGTCTAACCCTAGTTTCTGCTGAAGGGAGAAATGTGGCGTTTTCGAAGCCGAAAACCAGTCGTCTATATTACTTACTGTTGGTGCTACCATTCGTTTTGGCGTTTGTTTCGTGGTGGGGTTTTCCTGTTTTGGCTCAGTGGTTATCAATGAATGTTTTTGGGTATGAGCCTCTGCTTAAGCCTGCGGGTTTGCTGTGGCATGTTGCTGTTATGTTGTATTATTCGTGGTTTACATTCTTAGCCATCGGCGTTGGAGGTTTGTTAGCGGTTGGTGCTTGGCTATCGCGACGCAGGGCGAAGCGGTGGAGGATTGGGTTTTATCCGATGGTTTCGTTTGTGGTACCGGCTTTTAATGAGGCGAGGCAACTACCGCGGTGTATCGGTAGTTTGTTCCGGTGTGCGGCTGAGTATCTTGGACCTGTTGAAATTATTGTGATGGATGATGGGAGTATGGATAATACGTATGAGGTGGCATTTGCTAGTGTGCAGTTGAATATGCAGAAGTATCCTAAGGTTCGGGGGCGGGTTGTGCGGCATATGGTGAATTTGGGGAAGGTGGAGGCTCTTCGGAGTGGAGCGAACCGAGCGTTGGGGCAAGTGATAGCGGTGGTGGATGCTGATTCCTGGTGGCAGCCAGATGCTCTCAGTAGTTTGGTGGAGTATATGCGAGCGGATGGGAGGGTGGCAGTGACAGGTTACGTTCATCCTAGTGATGGCGAAGCCGAGGAGAATCCGCTGGTGATTTTGCAGCAGTTAGAGTATAGCCAAGGATTAGGTGTTTTTCGGTGTGCTCAGGGTTTGGGGGATGCGGTTTTAGTGGTTCCTGGGGCGATTGGGTTGTTTGAGGCGGATATGCTTAGGGATATTCTGAATGAAAGGAGTTTAAAGTCAGTGGCTGAGGATTCTGAGATTACGCTAGAGCTACAGAAGAGGGGATACAAGATAGGATATTTGAACACTGCGAGAAGCGGGACGGTGGCACCTGGGGATTTTAGTAGTTTTGGGAGTCAGCGGTTGCGGTGGTTTGTAGGTTGGTTGCATAACACGTTGGGAGTTCATCGGGACGCGTTGTTGAGTCGGCGTTGGTTGAGTTTGTTGTTGTGGTATAGTTTAGTGGTGGAGTATTTTGGAGCTTTTGTGGAACTTGCTGCAGTTGCGAGTTTTCCGTTTTTGTTTTGGTTTGCCCCTGACAGGATCTTGTTTGTGTTGAATTTGCTGTGGTTTGGAGGTTATGCGTTGTCGGTGGGAGTTGTAGCTCAAGCTATTGCCTTGCGGTTTGCATATGGAGAACATAACCATAAGTGGTTGTTGTATTATACGCCGTTTTATACGATTTTATGGTTTGTGAATTTGTGGGCGAGGTTGTTTAGTTTGGTGAGGTATGCTTTTGGGTATAGAGGACAGTGGCGCACAACAAAACAAAGATTAACAACCAAGAAAAGCTGATGTTCAGTCAATCGCTGCCAAAAAGCGAGTACCAAGAACAACATTTCAAGAACACCTTAAGAAAGCTGAGAACAAGCTTTTCGCAACTCTCGTTTCCTGCATCTAACATATAGTCACGCGCCGCCAGAGAAAAGAGAAAGCCTTAAAATAAATAAACACGCGCAGAAAAGTTATAGGAGAACCAAAAGAACTAATTAGCATCGAGAAGAAACATCAGTAAATAATCCAAGTATTGGAACTCAAAAGTGGTAAAATGTGTATATGGTTTCTCATTTCCATATTAGGCGCGATTGCAACAATACCACTTCATTTTTTGTCGGTTGAGCATCTAAAACTTCAAGAAAGATATGGAAAGGGGAAAGGAACTAAAATTGGTGAGATTTATGGGCTCATTTCAGGATGGGGTTTCTTTTTCTTTTGGATGGGAATCTGGGGTTCACCTCAGCACAGATTTACTATTCCAATTCTTCAGAATTTATCAGTCCTACTTCCAGTTGTCAATTTCCCAATTCCTCTGCTCCACCTGACAATCTGCATATCATTCCTTATAGCCGGTGCTTGGCTTGCAATCAACGGCGTAAAAGAGACAACCCTAAAGGCAGCAGAAACGCATAGAACAGAGAAAATTGTCACCAGAGGGAGCTATTCTATTGTTAGACATCCACAATACCTTGGCGGATTACTTGCACATGTGGGAATCTCGTTTCTATTATCCGCATGGTATTCTTTACTCTCTACCCCCTTGATGATTGTGCTTGTTTTCCTCATATCAAGGAAGGAAGAGGAAGAGCTGATTAAAGAATTTGGCAAAGAATATGAAGATTATAAGAAAAAGGTGCCAATGTTAATACCAAGATTAAGAAGTCAATAAAAAGAACTTATCAAAAATACAGATGTGGAGATTGCTAAGCCGAAAATAGTCTACCCCGGAAAAAGCATGCACTTCTTCGCCTACGAAAGCTTAGTAATGTACACATTTGGATGCAAAAACAACGGCTTCAAACAAAAAGTCCTAGACGCAATAGAGTTCTCAAACCAAACATGGAGCAAATAACCCACACAAACACACCCCTTTTCTATAATGATTACAGCCAATAAACACCGAACAAAACCTTAAGAAACCAACCTACCTCAAGACTTCACAGGTGAGCTAGAATGAAAGAATACATATGCATCCAAGTCGGGCACCACAAAAAAATCGCCAAAGCAATCCAAGAGTACCAAAAACAAGGCTGGCACCTCCACACTTACCAAGCCCAAGGAACCCCAACCCTAGTCAACCACTACCTCCTCTTCGAAAAAGAAACCAAACCCTAACTCCCCCTTTTCTTCAAATGCCAGCCTATTTGCCGCCTAATAGGGCAGTCTAGTCAAAGCACCAAACACACACAAACCAACAGAAAACCATAAGGAAGCCCCGAGCGGGAATTGAACCCGCGACCTACAGCTTACAAGGCTGTTGCTCTAGCCACTGAGCTACCGAGGCATACACATCCACCTCAACAAAATCAACAAACATCTTAAATGTTTTGTCAAATCCTCAACTTAACCGCTACGCTTTTTCCAAACTCTTTACATTTGGGAAACTCTTCCTCTAGAATCGGACCCTTCATTCCCTGAACCTTTATTGACAGCCCAGAAATCAACAATTTAGATTCTGGAATTTTTTCTTTTATTCTCTTCTCCATCTTCTTCACAGCTTTTTCAAAATCTCCTTTGATATGTGTGTGTCAAAAACAGCAAACATCGTTCCCTTTAAAGAAAGCTTGCCGAGTTTGTCGATGAACTTTTTGATGCCTCTGGTTGGTCCGCCCCAATGATTCGGAGATCCAATCAAAATCGCATTATAATCAGGGATTTTCTCAAGATCAACTTCTTTGAGTTTACTGAGGACAACTTCTGTTCCTTCAACTTCTCTCATTCCTTCTATGATTGTTTTCGCCACAAGTTTAGTGTTACCATACTTCGACTCATAAACAATGATGACTTTAGACAACATGTTCACCTTTCACTTTTCCAACTTTAAGAGACTACGAGTATAAAGTTTTCTTCCGTAAGTGTTATTTTTGCAAAGATCTATCTTAGTGCTAATCTAGGTGCAAAAAGTATATAAGCATGACACATGTCATATTATTATGACGCATGTCATAGGCACAATGGAGGAAACTTGTTTTGAAAAAGAACTCTTCTCCTTTCTCCTTTCAAAAAAACAGAAATGGCAATGATCAAAGGCCTGTGACATACGTTCTCCTGCGCTTATCAGATCAGCCTTTAGAACCACTTTATCCTTTTGATCCGTTTGAACCGTTGAATCCTATAAGACGTCGCCCAATGCCCAAAAGACCATTCGAAGGTCCAGAAGGTATTTGAAATCGACCTTAAAATGACTTGTAAATATCACGCGTGCGGAATGATGGAGGAACATTTGTTTGGAAAAACTTCTTCTCCCTTCTCTCCTCAAAGGATAGCTACAATGATGACCAAGTTCCTATGGCAGATGCCAGTGCACATTCAACATCCTTAGTTGATGTTGTTCTTAGCTGCTGAAGCGTCAGACATTATGAGCGGAAGGAAATTCCTAAGGATGTATTATATAAGATTCTTGAAGCGGAGAAACAAGCTCCATCAGCAATGAATAGAAACCATTGCACTTCATCGTTTTAACCGAATATGAGATCAAAAAAGAGTTACCCAAACGACTCTTCACCAAGCATATCAAAGATTCACCAATTACCGTCGTCGGATGTGCAAATATGAGGTTTCTTAATAGAAAATGGTCTATTATTGGGACTTCAATTGCATTACAGAACATGGTCATTACTGCTTGGGTTATGGGAGTCGGATCATGTTGGATAGGAAGCTTCAACGAAGACAAGGTCAAACGACTGTTAAACATTTCTGACAATTGGAGAGTCGTAGCGCTTGTTTATTTTGGATATCCCAGTGAGAAACACCACCAAAAAAGAAGGAAGCCTCTTGAGAAGATAACAAGCTTCAATAAGCTCTAGAAAAGATACTAAACGATATGCATGCATGCTGTTAGAAAATTATAAACTTAGAAAGTTTATGGCTACATGCAACCTAGTTAAGCTCATACGACCTTCTAGTATATTCAAACCATCATTACAGAGAGACTTGAATGTAGTGTTTCAAGCGCACGCGTTATTGTGCTAAAGAGTTTATATTGTGGGATAGATCAGACTCCATATCTGCATCTGGTGGACTTGTGGTAAAGGGGGATTTTAAGCTTAGATTGCTTTTTTTATGTGGTTCTCACACTTTGCTTCATGTCTACACAAATCTCCCCCTTGCTCTTTTACCTATTCTAATTAGTGAATATAGGTTATCTATTGTCATTGCAAGCATTATTGTATCTCTCCCTCGAGCCTTCTCACTAATTTTTTCAGTTCCGAGTGGTTTGCTTGCTGATCGCTTGAGTCACACGAAGCTTATATCGTTCAGTCTATTTCTGGAAGTGCTTGCTGCTTCTTTGATAATGTTATTTCCTACGGTGGAGATTATCGTTCTATGTTTTTCCTTAACTGCTCTGGCATCAACCTTTTATCATCCGCCAGCTTTGAGTGCGACCAGCAGCATTTCATCTTCAGATTTCTTAAGTAGGGGGTTAGGTTTTCACGGTGCAAGCGGTACTTTTGGAATTTCTCTCGGGCCTATTACATTAGGACTTATTCTAAGTTGGTTTGATTGGAGATACGTTTATTTAATTTGGGTTGTGCCAATATCGGTTTTTGCAGTTACAGCCTTTTTCGTGAATGTGAATAAGCCTTCTCTTGTGGAGCATGATGAGAGAAAAGGAAAAGGTCTGACTACACCGTTAAAGGATGTTCTGTCTGTCACTTTCTTGTCTTTTCTTCTACTAATGCTTTTCAGAAGTGCTGCGGATGGAACAATTTCAACATATCTAACAACCTATCTCACTGGAAGTAAAGGGCTAGATGCTAGTCTGGCAAGCATCATTTTCGGTTTAAGTCCCCTAATTGGTTTGACAAGTGTCATTATAGGAGGTTATGCAGGGGATAAGTTAGGATGGAGAAGATCCCTTACATTGATTGTTTCAACGGTGACTATCGCTTTGTTCTGTATGTTTGTCTCAACTTCAACAATCCAAACTGTAGTATTCTACCTTGCTTATGGATTCTTCAATATTATGACTATGCCAATCACAACTTCGTTGGTCGCAAAAATCATACCGCCGAAATCAAGAGGAACTGCTTACAGCCTGCAGTTTATTCCTATGAGCATTATAGGGATAGTTATGCCAATAATATTAGGTGTATTAATCAATTTCCTTGAGATTTGGATAATTTTCCCAATGGCAATAGTTTTCTACATTATTGCTCTTGTTATTACTCAAGTTTTGAAAATGTAAAAGGAAATATTCTGGCGCGCACCTCAAAGTCGCACACAACCTTGAAGACACAAGTAAACCAATGTACTTGACTCGATATGAGTAGCAATGAACATAGAGATTTTGCTCTAGTAACAAATTGTGACTGCAATTTGAGTTTTCTTCAAGTGTCTTCAACATGTGCGTCGCTATTTAAAGTAACTTCATCGTAACGGTTTATTCGAGGTGAAAAATCATGCAAAGTGAATATAAAGCAAAAAAGGCTGAAGCGCTAATGCAATACGGGCGTTTTCAGCGTCTAAGAGCAATTTAGAACCCTTCTCTACTTTTTAGAATTAAACTCTTCAAAGACTTGCTCAACAACAAGTCAAAGGTTTCTAAGTTTCCATTTCTAAACCAATCAAAAAGTTAGAAATCACAAATTAGAAAATCAAGGAAAAAATATATAAAAAATAGGAGTTGCGTGCTCAGAATTTAGTTTACCAGAATTTCTTTTTCCTCGGCATAGCGATGATTTCTCTAAATTCTATTCCTTTCTCTCTATGGAAGAAGTCATTTGAATGGCACGATTTTACAATTACTGAAGTATCTGCTCCCTTTCCTGTCCCAGCAATGGAGACTACATCCTCACCAGGAGGTACTGCACCGACATCAGTCGCCATCATCACTATCTCGGCAGTGACTTTCATACCCTGCGAGAATCTTCTCAGGACATCCTTAATTATCGTGTTCTCACTGCAGTAGCCTGTGTGGAGCTGAGATATAGATTCGGCAGGGGATAAGAAAGAGTGTGTGCTTGTAACGATCTTCGCGTTCATCTCTTCAAGCTTCTTTCTGTTAGCTTCCGTGAATTCCGCCATTCCTGCATATTCGGTTACTACGACAACCTTCACGCCTGTATCCTTTAATGCCTCTGTTGTCTTCACGCCAGTCAATCCAGTCGCAGATGCAACAACTAAGTATTTCAAGCCCAGACTCATGGCAGCATTTTTAGCTGCTTCTATTGTCAGATCGGTATTCTGAGCTCCAGACTCTTCAAAATAGTGAACTTCCCTTTTCACCAAAAATCTTTCACCAGCAATAAAATCCTTACAGAATTGGTATTTAATACCTGCGATTGAAATCCCTTTAAACAAAGAGACTTAAGAGAGGCTAAACCAAAAATCTTACTGCACCGCAATAATCTGTTAAAGCATTTCATCTAAAAACACATTTCGCATTCCAACTTCTTTTCGAGGCAAATGTCTTGAATAATCGATCGAACTCTCACATAGTAGTCATTTTTCGAGCGTAGAACAGTCTGCCATTCACTCACTAGTTGAGGGTATTTCATCTTCACAGTTTCTTCAAGCACATTCCAAAGACCTGGCTTAAGGTTTAGCTTGTCGACGTACACATAGTCAACCTTCAGCTCTGCGAGAGTTTGAAAGTATTCTTCTAGGTTTCTATCGGATAGAAGAGGCAGTATCGGTCCGAAGAAAACATATGTGATAATTCCTTTTTTCTTCAGCTTCTTTATTGCATCTAGTCTCTCAGAAGCAGGCGAAGAGTGAGGTTCGAATATCTTCCTAACGCTTTCATCAAGACTAGTGATGGTGAAACCTACTTCGCAACTGTCAAACTTTGAAAGCAAATCCAAGTCTCTGAGCACTAGAGAAGATTTCGTTTGGATTGAAATTGGAAACTGATAATCTAGAAGAATCTTCAGAATTTCCCTAGTGATTCCATACTTGCTCTCTAATGGTTGGTAGGCGTCTGTAAGGGAGCTTAAGAATACTCGACCTTTTGGATGTCTTGGAATCGCTTTCTCTAAGACTTGTAGGGCATTAACCTTAACATCTACGAATTGTCCCCATAGTTCCTTATGCCTTGTAAAACGTCGAGTATATGATTCTGCATAGCAATATTTGCAACCGTGACCACAACCAACATATGGATTAATACAGTAGTCTGCCAAACGACTTCGATTAAGTAGAGACTTGCATGTTATCTCACTGATAAGCATCAAGAGGCACTAAACTTCAAATCAAAGTCGCTATATATTTGCTTTAGCATTTCAACCGTGTTAGCAAAGTTAGAACTTTTTTTCGCGTAAGGATCTATAGCGGAGTAGTGTGAGCGATAGAAAAATCTTCAGAAATGACCGTTGGCGTTGGTAGCATCTCTTTTAGTTCTTTGATTCGTATGTTGACTGTTGCATGTAGTTTCATTTTCAAATCGAAAGTGTTAGGGTTGATGTTGCCAATTCTTCTCGCTAGAGCAGAATCTCTTATGACATCTCTAATCCAATTCCCAAAATCTTTTCGCCTCAGATGAAAGACTAGTGATGCGGACGGGACAGTGTTTACTTTATCGCGGAAATCAATTAGGCTTGTGGCCACTTGTTCAGTGGGCTTTCCTATTCCTTCGTAGAAGTAAAAGGCCTTATCGCGACGTACAGTTCTCAAGATTGTCTTGATTTCAGACAATGATAGCTTTGCATTACTGCCTTGTGGATATGTTTCTGGTTTTTCCTTCTTATTGGAGAACATGTTTAATCGATGAAAGTTAGATTCTGATCAAGATATGTTTTATGAATCTCTGATTAACTTGCACGTAGCGTGAGCAGTTAGGGTTTCTAAGTTTCTATTTCTAAACAAATTGAGAAATTAGAAATTATAAATTAGAAACCTTAACTTGGCGGTGTGGATATGAGAATGTGAGCAAATATGAGGTTCTGTGATGAATGTGGCTCTTATCTGAGGGAAACAGCGGAAGGATTATGGTGTCCAAAGTGCAAGAGACTGATTTTCTCGAGACCAAGAGTAGAAGCTAAAAAGGTTGAGAAAAAGAGTCCTGCTATCTACGTTGTTGATAAGTCCAAAGAACATTATGCGAAAGTTTCACGTACATGCCCTAAATGTGGAAACGGAGAAGCGTTTCGTTGGTTCTCAAGCATTTCTGGTGAACATGCAGGTATAAGACGAGAAAGAACTTTGGAGCATTTCAAATGTACTAAATGTTCTCACTCGTGGAGCAAGAGTTCTTGAAGTAAGAGCGTTTGAAAGATTCTAATTGAGAGCATTACAAGGAATCAGAGTATGTTTGAGTTTGAGAAAGTGTTAGCCAATAGTTTTCTGGTTTTTGACTTAGAGATTCCTTTGTTTATAGAGTTCGCGCGCGCACTGGACTCTAACGAATCTTACCTAGATGATGTGCCTCAACAACTGTTCCGATCATTAGAATGACAAGACCGCCAACAATTAACGATAGTCCAAACGCTAATTGTCCAGTGGTTATTGAGGTTAATAATCCGAGAATGATGGTAATTATGCCGACTCCTATGCACATTCCGTCCACAAGTGCTGAGAACCTATGTCTCTTTGTTTCTTCAATAGTGTCTGAAGGCACGTATTCATTTATGGCTGTCTGAACAGGTTTAGAGTAATTTTCTGCTCCCACTTTAGAGCACCAAGAAAACATGGTGTTTCTTGTCGATATAATTAGTTTATTAATTGTGTATCCTTATTCAAAATCAAATTAAATGCGTGCGCATTATGTGTTTCTACTTTCTACTTTGCAACATGATTGAAATTTTATAAACTCCTATTTTTTCTCCAGTCAGAAAGTTATAAAATTAGAAAGTCCATTTAGATTGTGAGTGTGTATAGGTGAAATGTAAATGAGTCTACACTCTGCAGGCAATATGGTTGCAGCATATTCTCTTCTAGTTGGTCTTATGATGATTGGAATGTGGCTTTCTCTCTTTTTGAAGAAACAAGTACCAGAACTGCGAGAAAAACCTAAAGCGATATCATTTCATCTTATAGCTGAAGTCTCCACTGCTGTTCTGTTGATTGTCTCTGGGATTGGATTATTCCTGAGTAGTGAATGGACATGGATGCTGTCACCTATATCGCTTGGAATGTTGCTGTACAGTATCATCAACAGCCCAGGAAAATATGCTGATGAAAATAATTTGCCTATGGTAACTGTGTTCTTAGTACTCATCATACTAACAGTAATAGCTATAGTCGCACTGTTCATACTAGTCTAATAATACAACGCTTCAGTATGTTCAAACTATCAGTATAGAGAGACTAGAGGGAAGAGAGAGGCTGAGGGAAGGCTAAACCAAACGATTGTGAGTAGTGGTGATCCATAGATAGTGTTTTATTCGCTTTGACACCATATGTGTTATTGGTGTTTGAGTGTCTCATAGAAGAGCGAGACATGATATAATTATGGAGATTCTGAAAATCGGTAGAAAGGGAGCAAAGAAGACAAACATAATGTACAAGGCTAGACTGAGTCACACTCAGCTTGAGAAATATCTAAGAGCTTTAGAAAGGGAAAACTTCATAGCTGAAGAGTCTGGTGTTTGGAAAACAACTGAGAAAGGTCTATATGTTATAGAAGCTTGTAAGTTATGTCAGCGTCTAGTAGAAGAAGTTCCATGAATACACAAAGTTTTCTAAGTTTCTATTTTCTAAACTAGCTAAAAGGTTAGAGAATTCTCAAATTTTTTCTTAGCTCGGAAATTATAAATTAGAAGAGAATCTATTTCTACGAACAAATAAGAACTGCCATTAAGAATTAACACTGAGGAAAAGGAAATGAAAAATCCATCCGAGTGGAGCGCAAAGATAGCATTGGCTTGTTACTTTGCCCTAATCGGCGGAATCTTAATAAGTTCAATAATGGTGTCACTCGTACTATTTGGCATGGGAATGGATTTCATAGACTTGCCTTTTCCGATTGCACTAATATCTCTACCTATAAATGAGACGATTCTTCTAGGAGTTACACTTTTGTTCGCTAGATATAAAGATGTCAGTTTGAAGGAATTAGGTTTGAAAAAGGCGAGTTTTAGAATCCTAGTGATCGTTTCGGTTCTTGCAGTGTTTCTTTTCCTTTTAGGTTTAAGTATTTCCATCGGTGAAGAGATTGTTTTTGGGCCCGATCCTATGGCAGAGCCTTTTTCTCAGGCAGTAATACCCAAAGACTTTTCTCAACTGGCTATTCTAATTGTTCTATCTTTAGTTCTGGTTGGACCTGTAGAAGAGTTGGCTTTTAGAGGATTTGTTCAGAAAGGCTTTGAAAACTCATTTGGGAAGATGAAAGGTCTATTGGCCGCTTCTGTTCTATTTGGGGTTTTACATGGTCTCAATACTCTGTATGCGATTGTTCCTGCGTTCATTGCTGGTATGGTCCTTGGTTACGCGTGGCAGCGAACTGGTGGAAATACCATTGCTTCAGCATTAATGCATGGGATAAACAACTCGATATCTATTGCAATAGCGTATTTTGCTACTGTCTGAAGACAATGTGCTCGCATTAGAGTCTCCTAACGCTTGCTAGAGAAGTATTGGCATCGAATCTTAAAATTGAGAGAAACGAAGCATACACTCATTTTGCTCATAACTTGACTTTTGGAAATTTCTTATATAAAAAATTAAATAAGAAAACTCTTAGAATAACCTACAAAAATTCCAAGCACCAGCCCACCTCTCTTTAGCCCTTTAGTTCTCTTCAGCCTCTACACGACCTAAGCCTCCCTCCAGTCTCTCTATTAAAACATGTATGAAAATTGTACGAATCTTATACATTTATTCTTTAAACCAAAAATCGTAAATTCAACTTTGACAGATTGTTAATTATGCGAAAAGATCTACCTAAGAAATTATTAATAGAATTACTAAGAAACTCTAAGGAAAGCGATAGAAAGTTAGCTAAAAAGCTAGGAGTTTCACAGCCAACTATAACACGAACTCGTAGCAAAATTGAACGTGAAGGTTTCATCAGAAGTTATACAATCATCCCTGACTGGAGAAAGCTAGGCTTTGAAATGCTTGCTTTGACATTCACAAAAATGGATCCGAAGATAGTTTCTGAAGAACTAATTGGAAAAGTTAGAGCCTATGCAGCAAAGTTTTCAAACGCAATTTTCGCTTCTTCAGGTGAAGGATTAGGAATGACTGGAGTAATAATGTCATTGCATAAAGACTACAGAGACTACGCTAAGAAATTAGCTCTATTCCGAAGCGATTGGGGACAGTACATGGAGGATATTCAGAGCTTCGTTATGGTTACTGATGAAGGCGTAATCAAAGAATTTTCATTCAAATATCTCGACGAAAGCCTTCTTTAGCGAATTGAACGAATACCACTCTATAATTAGTCTATCTTCAACTCTTAGTCTCCCTTCAGTCTCCATATTCAAACAGATTTGAAAAATGATCAGTCACCTAAAACCTCTTAAATAGTCAAGGTTTTCATGAAACAAAAGCAAATAACACGTTTACTATGCATTGTGTTGTAGTGCCGGGGGCGGGATTCGAACTCGCGACCTCTGGGCTTGGGCTCACAAGGCCCCTTTCTTCGCTCTCCAGATTATGAGTCTGGCGCCCAAACCAGGCTAGGCTACCCCGGCTCAACCAATCTTTTTCCACAAGCTACAATAAAGCCTTTCCGAAACAAAACCATCCTTTTTTAATAAAAACTTATCTAAGCAATCACTTTCTTAACTCTTTTAGTCAAACCTCACAAAAAATAACAACAGGAGAAAAAACCTATGGATTACGAACAATGGTGGAAAACCCTAGAAACCCTCATCGCCGAATTTCGGAAAAAGCAATTAACAATTCCCACAGAAGTTATGACGTCCTTGCGATCTGCAAAAACCATGATAAACGTTTACAACGCAGACCAATCCTACCTAGAGTCCATCCCAACCATAGAGAATTACCTAATAAACGTCGAATCCAACCTCATAAACATGGCGAAAGAAAAATTCGGTCAGGCCTTCATGGAGCGTTGGATTAAAAAACTGGAAGATGCTAGAAAGGAAGTGAAACCAAAAGCCGAATCCACAACTTCACGATTCATTCTAGGGCTTCCAAAAGGTGAGCATTGGATAAGAGTTCTTCCCTCAGACGACGTTCTTAAAGAAAATGTGGAAAAGTTGGCTGGCGAATTAGGGCTTTCCTGCAAGATGCAAAAGGACGGTTATATGTTGGTGTATGGTAGTAAAGAAAAAGTAAAGGGTTTTGTCAAAAAGATGGCGGAGAAATGTCGAGGAACCCGTAAAAATTAGACTTTTTTGTTTAAAAAACTGTTATACAAGAGATGAAGTTATTTATAGAAGAGTTCTATAGAAGAAACTCTAGCCAATAGACTGGCTTGAAAGCCAGAAGGCGGTGGAGCGACCTCAGAAAGATGCCCTATGTCAAAAAAATCGAATTAAAAGGCTTCAAATCTTTTGGACCAAAAACAGTAACTGTCACAATAGACAAGGGCTTCACAGTCGTAACAGGACCAAACGGCAGTGGGAAAACAAACATCGTGGACGCAATTCTATTTGTTTTGGGTGAACTTAGCGCGAGGAGAATGCGCGCTGAAAACCTAGCCAAACTGATTTTCCATGGTTCTCCAGATGCAGGAATAGGAAAAGCGAAATCGGCTAAAGTTGTGCTTCAATTCGACAACAAAGATGGACGCATACCTATAGACACAAGCACTGTAACGATTTCTAGAGAGGTTTTCAGAAACGGGCAATGTGTCTACCGACTTAACGGGCGAAGAATTTCAAGAACAAACATCCACAACATGCTTTCCATAGCTGGAATCACATCAACTGGTCACAACATAATATTGCAGGGCACAATTACTCGCATGACAGATATTTCTTCAAAAGATCGCCGGAAAATTATTGAAGACCTGGTTGGCATTGCCCAGTACGATTCTGAGAAGGCAGAAGCGGAGGAAAAACTTCGAGTAGCTGAGATTTCAATTCGAACTGCCATGGGACGAATTGATGAAGTGCAGAAGCGAGTTGACGATCTTGAAAGAGAAAGAAACGAGTTGCTTCGATACAACTTCATACAAAATGAGATAAAGCGATTTGGAGCGATGAAACTTTCTCACCAAATCACAGTCACTGAAGAGAAACTTGCGGAAATCTCTTCAAAACTTGACGAAGCTCGGGGTAAAGCTGAAAACCTACGGCAAGTGCGCGATGATATGCGGGGTCATCGCCGTTCGATTGAGGGCGAGTGGAGAAGGCTTAGTTCAGATATGGTGGAGGAAGGCGGTTCACGAGTCCTTGAAGTTCAAATCAAAATAGGAGATCTGAAATCGAGACTTACTGAACTTTCAACAAAGATTGGCGCAGGCACAACCACTCTTGAAGGTTTGAAGAAAGTTAGAGAGAACAACGTTCAGCGGCGCGACTCGATGCGGGAGGAAATAGATAAAAGTCGTAAGAGAATGCGACAGTTAAAAGGAAAACGAGAGCGGTTGTTGAAGGAGATTGACGCTAAGCAAGTTGAACACGATACTTTTGCTAACGAGACTACGCAGCTGTGGGGAAATATTGGAGAAAACAGTAAAGAAATTCGAGAAACCGAACAGCAACTTGATAGATTTTATCAAGAACTTGCTGATTTAAAAGCTGACTATGCTCGAAAGCAAACATCCCAGAAAGTTCTACTCCGTAGACTAAGCGATCTGAAAACTCGAAAAGAGAGATTCACTGCTAATCTAGAAGAGCTTGAAAAATCCTTCACCGACTTGAGGGAGGTTCAAAAGGAACAGAAGACGCATCTGAATAATCTGCAAAAGTCGCTTGAACGAAGAGGTATACAGAGAGAAGCAGTTGAACGAGAAATTGATGAAGCAGGAAAAATTGCTGGCACAGCACGCGAAGCTGTTGTTGAGTTTGCAACCCAGCGCGAAATCGCCGAAACAATCGCCTCGGAAGAAAACGCCTTGAGAAACATTGAAGAATTAAGCGCGCTCGGAGTCATCTCGGGCGTCTATGGTCGTCTTAAAAACTTGATCAAAATTGAGAGACGCTACAGAAAAGCTTTGGAAGCAGCTGGGGCCGATTGGCTGGACGCCCTTGTGGTGCGTGATTTCGACGCTGCATTTACGTGTGCTGAGACAATAAGACGTTTAAAGCTGGGTAGAATTAAAATTATTCCAGTGAAAGGGTCAACGAGAAAAGTTGTGAATCCGCCGGAAATAAGAAATGTAGAAGGGTTGGCGACGGCCTTTGTGAAGTGTGCGAAGGAACATGAGCCGGCTGTTGATTTTGTTTTTGGCGACACGCTTGTTACGAGGAATGATAAGACAGCGTTAGGTGTTTGTCGAAACGGGTATAGAAGTGTAACGATTGACGGAGATATTTATGAAACTGGTGGAGGGCTGGAAAGCGGCTTTTTCCGTGCACCTCTCGATTTCTCCACTATAATTCCCAGCGAAACTGCTATCAAAAACCTAGATGAAGCAGTGAGAGCCCTTCAAGAACATTTAGCGAGAAGAGGAAAAGATATTTCATTTTTCGAAGAAGAAATAGAACGAACTAGAAGTGAGATAACAAGATTATCCGAAGCCATAGCCACTCTCGGTGCTGAAATAGTTAGAGTGAGAAAGAGCGTTAAAATTACAAAACGAAACATTCGACGAATAGGCTTTTACACTCAAGGCATTAAAAAGAAGTTGGAAAAGGAAAATATGGAAATTGGGATTCAAAAAACTCAACGTCGTGCAATCCGAAAAGAGATGCAGGAGCTACGTGGCAAATTAGCTGATTTGAGGCGTAAAACCGACCCAACGCACATTCAAGAGTTGGAAGTTCAAAGGGACAAATTGGCTGAGAATATTATTGCGTTTAGACAAAACCTGGGAAGCATCGAAACAGAACTGTCAACTTTGCAATCTAAATATGTCAACGTTTTGAAGTTAGGCTACGAAAACGTAAAAGTTCAACTTAGGAAAGTGGAAAAACAGCTTACAATTGTTGAAAAAGAAGTAGATGAGGCATTACACGAGAGGGAGCAGCTAAAAGAAGAACTTCTTAAGCTTGAAAAGTCTCGAGAGGAACTTTCTCGCACTGTCCTGAGTGCAAGAGAGGAAGCAAAGAAATTCACTGCTCAAATTGACGACATTGATAAAGAACTCAAAAAGATAGATTCTGAATATGAACTTGCAGACCGTTTGTGCAATCAACTTCAACTTTCACTTCAAACATCACAGCTAGAGCTGAACAATTTTAAACGGCAGTTGAGAGAATTCGGCTATGACAAAGCAATACCTATAACTCCTAGACAACTTGAAGAGGCCGAAACTTCTCTCAGAATGATGAAATTTGAACTGGAACGCTTAGGAGCAGTTAACCAGCTTGCTCTTTCCCACTACGCTGAACAAATATCACGCTACAAAGAACTGTCACTACGTATGAATGAACTGGAACGCGAAAAACAAGCTATAATCACCTTCATGGACGAAGTTGAACGCAAGAAACGCACAATATTCATGGAAGCCTTCGAAAAAACAAACAAAAACCTAGAAAAATACTTCTCAAAAGTAACAGACGGCGGTCATGCAGAGTTGAAGCTAGAGAACCTCGAAGAACCGTTCGCTGGGGGTATCGACATGATAGTTCAGTTCCCCAACAAACAACCCTTGCTCGTAAGCGGATCCAGCGGCGGAGAAAGATCAGTTTCGGCAGTTGCATTTTTGCTTGCCATACAAGAGTTTATGCCTGCCGCATTCTACATTCTCGACGAAGTTGACGCCCACTTAGACGCTTTCCACATTGCTAAACTCGGAGAGCTTTTGGCAGAAGAATCAGAAAAGTCTCAGTTCATAGCAGTTACATTGAAGCCTGAAATGGTTAACAAAGCCCAAAAAATCTACGGAGTTTATGAACGCAACGGAGTCTCCAACGTGATTTCTACCATGTTCACGGAGGCTAAAGCCTAGTGTCCATGCAAAAGCCTTTCTATCTGCAACCCCCTTGGAATATTCTCTTTGAAATTCACAAGCTTGAGAAAGTAAAGCCTTGGAAAGTCAATATATCCTTCCTGCTAGCATCTTTTTTGGATGAAATGCAGAAACAAGGCGAAGTTGATTTCCGCGCGTCAGGCGTAGCTTTGGACTCTTCCGCTTTTATATATCTGATGAAGTCGAAGCTTCTGCTAAAGCTCGAAGAGCCGCTCGCTCCACCTAAACTTCCACCAGAATTTATCCCACCACCGATTTTCCTCCCACTACGATACGAATTGACCTCCACCACAATTGAACAACTGCTAGGAGCTCTAGACTCAGTTTTGAAAGGTGAAAAACTATTACCATTAAAGCCTCGCTTAGAGCCTATTCTGCCGCCGCCAACCGACATCTTGCCACAAATTGACCGCTATTTAATGGAAATCGAAACTTTAATGGAGAAGCTGTACAGTAAAATGCTTCGCCTCGCCAAAGGAAAGCCGTTCTTAAACTTCACAAAACTTATGCTAGGCAAGGACAGGGTTGAAGCAATCCGCACCTTTATTCTTCTTCTCTTTCTAGCTCAAAGACAAAAAGTTCTGCTCTGGCAGAAGGAGGAGTTTGGTGAAATCTACATTTCTGTAAATGGAGCGGCAGTTGTTGAAGGAAATGGAGCAAGCGTCGCCTGAGGCAACATCGCCCGAAATGGAGAAGCAGAAACAGCGTCTAGCGTTGATAGAGGCCGCATTGTACGTCGCGGGAAGACCGCTAGACTTGAAAACTTTGGGTTCTATAATTAGGACACGTTCCAAGAACCTAGTAAAACAGCTAGCACGCACTCTAAAAGAAGAGTATGACAATCGAAACATGAGTTTGGAAATACTAGAATACGAAGATGAACGCTTTGTAATGCAGCTAAAGGCAGAGCACTCCCCACTAGTACAGAGACTAGCCATGCGTGGCTACGTACATCCCCTCCTGACACCTGGTCCATTGAAAACGCTTTCCTATATCGCTTACAGGCAACCGATCTCCCAAAAACAAGTGCTAAACGTCCGCGGTCACCATGTTTATAGTCATCTGAAACAACTAGAGGAATTAGGACTGATTACGCGGGAACGTATAGATCGGAAAAAGGTTCTACGGACGACCCCATTTTTCGCGGACTGCCTTCGCCTAAGCCACGACCCACGCACTATGAAACGGCAACTTAAAAAACATCAGCTTAAAAAGGTGTTTGAATCCGCCGAACACGTGTCAAAAGAAAAAGAAGAGAAATAGCGCTAAGCTTATATGTCGAATTTAGGTAGTCTCATCAAGTTTCCAATGGAGATATAAAATTGTCTGTTTGGCACGGCGATTCACACAAAAAGAAACCTTCAGGCGGTCGCAAACGATCTCACCGCAAAAAGCGCCGCTTTGAACGAGGCTCTTTTCCAACAGAAACCACGCTGGGTGAAAGAAAACTAAAAAAAATTCGCAGACGAGGGGGCAACCTAAAAACACGAGCCTTCAGCGAAAAACAAGCGAGCATTTCCAACCCAGCAACAGGAAAAACAGAAAAAACAGAGATTTTGCGTGTGGTGCAAAACCCAGCTAGTATAGACTACGACAGACGCGGTGTAATCACAAAAGGAACAATCATAGAAACAAAGCTAGGACTTGCACGAGTAACCTCACGTCCTGGACAGCATGGTCTAATAAACGCTATTTTAATGCCAAAAGAAACAAAAAAGTAAGAGTTCTCATTTTTTCGCTTGCTGCCGAATAGTCACTATCTCTTTAGCAATTTTCAGTAAAGTTTGCATTTTTGACCCACTTTTCTGCACCCATATCCGTCCAGTTTTTCGCCAAGGAACTGCTGGATGAGCGGCGTTTACTTCGGCTTCCGGCTTTAGTCCTAACTGTTCTGCCGCTCTTTGAAGTTCTGCTAAGTTCGGGTTTGAAACCGCAACGCTCCTCGGAACTTTTCGTCCTTCTTTTCTTGTCTTGGAAGAATCGAAATTGACTGGCCAAACAATTGCCTTCTTCTGCTTTTGCAAATCTTTTTCCTCTTTAGAACATTACATTTATTTTGTTCTTTTGTATTTCTATTTTCTTGCCGGATGATGAAAAGGTATTTGCTTGACTCGATGATATTTCAGAGTTACACAGACGGCAACCCATAAAGCTCTGGAACACTACACTCGCTGGGCGAGTTAGAACTTCCTTAAAATTGATGATTTCTTGTTTTTAATCCAATGCCTTTTCCTTTTTTTGCGCAGCAATTTTTGGCTTTTAAGTTTTTCGGTTGCACAAGGTTTAAATAAGGCGCGGTTTTTGAAATTTCTGTCCTTTTGTGAGGGGGATCCAGAAAAGTTGAAGCGTTTAGGCCGTGTGCTTCACGTAAGTTCAAGTCGGAATCTAATTCTAAAAGCAGAAAATTCGCCAAAAATCGGCAACAAAGTTGTAGATGAAAACCTAAAATTCGTTGGCACAGTTTTTGATGTTTTCGGTCCGGTTTCCCAACCTTACGTCTCAGTAAAACCTGTAACATCAGAGCCACAACGGCTGATTAGAAATACATTATATACAATTCCCTCTGCTAGAAGGAGAAAGGAGAAGAGAAAATATGGGAGATAAAAGAGGCTCTACATCCACCACTGCTTCCCCACAACCAGTAAAAATACGAAAATGTCCCGAATGCGGAAGCGACCGCCTTATACGTGATTATGAAACTGCTGAAATAGTTTGTATGGATTGCGGCATTGTCATCGCCGCAAAGCTCCAGGACAGAGGACCTGAATGGAGAGCATTTGACCAAGAGCAACGCGCTAAAAGAACACGGGTAGGTGCGCCGTTAACGTATACGATTCATGACAAAGGCTTGTCTACTATGATTGATTGGCATGACCGAGACATTTATGGTAAGCGTCTTTCACCTGGCCAAAAGGCACAGGTCTATCGTCTTAGAAAGTGGCAACGACGTATTCGAGTTTCAGACGCTACTGAACGTAATCTAGCTTTTGCGCTTTCGGAAATCAGCAAAATCGCCAACAACCTCAACTTACCCAAGAACATTATTGAAACCGCTTCTGTAATTTACCGAAAAGCTGTAAAGGAGCGTCTCATTCGCGGTCGATCCATTCAAGGTGTAACTGCAGCCGCAATATACGTTGCATGTAGACAGTGTGGTCTTCCAAGAACTTTAGAAGAAATTGCGCAGGCTTCAAACATCAGTAAGAAAGAAGTTGGGCGTAGCTACCGTTTCTTAATTAGAGAGCTTGATTACTTTATTCCGCCGCTTAAGCCAAGCCAATATATCGCGAAGTTCTCAAATCAGTTGACGATGCAGGGCAAGGTGGAAGAGATAGCTCATAAAATCTTGGCAACTGCAAAAGAGTTGAGATTAACCTCTGGAAGAGGCCCCACGGGTATCGCTGCAGCCGCAAGTTACATCGCGTCGGTCTTAACAGGAGAAAGAAAAACACAGCGGGAAATTGCAGAGATTGCGCAAGTGACGGAAGTAACAATAAGGAATCGTTACAAAGAACTTGTGGAACAACTCTCATTCATAATAAGCATCTAGTCTCCACCGTTTCCCTTTTTTTGGTTTTTTGCGTCATAAATTGCGGCCTTACGTATACCAAAACATTTTAGCATAGAATTACCTAGTTAGATTGGAGCGGTATGTCTTGACTAACTGTCCAAAGTGTGGAGCTGAAGTTGACGTCCCCTTCAAGACATGGTCTGTATCAAGAAAAACTTCTAAACCGGGCGGTGCAACCGAGATTTTTTTTGGAATGTTTGAATGCCCAGAGTGTGGAAACAAGTTTCGTGCTGGTATGAAAAAAGAAGAGGAGAAGAAAGAGATAAGCATAAAAGGTGTTGCTGAGAAGATTAAAGGAATTGAGGGAGAACTTGTGAATACGCTGAAAAACCTGAGGGAAAAACTCAAAACTTTGGAAACCGAACGAGCAAACCTCCTATTGGAGATTGACGGACTAAAAAAAATGGCGGAGTCAAAGGCTACTGCTTTGGAAAGCGAAATCGGCATGTTAAGAGAGGAGGTACAGTCGCTAAAGCAGTTGCTTGGCGTCGGCGAAATGGACACGTAATAACAACAGCCTACATCTTTAGGTATTACTTAACTTTCACCAGAAAGAGACTTTGTATGCCAATCTAAGTTTATTTCGCCTTCTTCATTTCTCTCTGTTTGTTCAAAAATCTTTTTATGACTTATTTTATCCTTCTATCTGACATGCAGATATTACGATTGTCAACGGCTGTGCCTAAAGATGAGCTTTCAACAGAGGAGCTTATAGAAGCTTTTCCATGCCAAATTCCCGAAGTCGTTAATCAGAACATACTCAACTTAGGAGTCTCAACTAGACACTTAGTCAACTATGCTGATTCGCCGTTAAAATCGGAGACAATTTTGAGCGAGAGTGGTATCGTTGATCTTTGTTTGGAGGCTTGTGAAAAAGCTCTAGAAGACGCTGGTCTCTCTGTTAAAGATATAGGCTATTTTGTAGTGGCTTACGATGTGAACCCATTCTTGTGTCCAGGTCTCAGCCAGCTTCTGATTCGGAAACTTGGTTTCAATCCTTACATTAAAATTATTAATGTTCAAGGAATGGCTTGCACAGCCTTCACTAAGGCTCTTGAACTCGCTAGAAACCACCTTGCGGTGCGTCCGAAAGACTTTGTTTTGCTCTGCATTTCTGGAGTGAACTCATATTGGTTCTACAATCAGGTGCGGGGCATAAAAGACCTTATGGGAATCGGTAGAGTCAAGTCGATAAGGCATAAAAAGAGAAGGCGTATGGAGTTGAGGAAATGGATAGCAACCATGGAGTTTTTCCTTTTCGGAGATGGAGTTGCTAGTGTTATCGTGGCAAACGAGGGAAACGGGCTGTCCGTTGACAAGATTGTGGAAGTTACAAATCTTAGAAAAAAGGATTATTTGGCTGGTTACACTAGACTTGTAGCTTTAAATGAGCCATTCAAGTTTGGCTTTTACTCGTATTTGGACAAAAAAATTCCGAAACTTGGTGTAGAATACATTTCGGTGGCCCTTGAGAAGCTGTTTGGGGAAAATGTTGGAAACTCTATAAAAGCTGCAAAGAAGTTGGCAGTTCACACTGGTAGCCAAAAAATACTTGACCTCATAGCTGAACGCTACAAAGTTCACCCTGAAAAACTTGAGGAGTCGTTTGAGGTGCTTAGGGAATATGGCAATTTAGCTGGAGCGAGTTTACCGTTTATCCTTGAAAAAACAGTTTCTGAGAATGAATTCGTAGAAGGTGATGTCGTTTTGGCGCTTGGTTATGGATGGGGTTTTTCAGCTTCGGCTTGTTCGCTTGAGTTCAAAAAGATAATAGAGCCTTAACTTTAATGTCAAAGTTGCGCGTGTGCCTCTAAAACTAATATAGGTTGGCAAACTATAACAAAAAGCGATGTTAAAATGGTTGTCTTTATAAAATGGTTGGCTCACGCCAGCTTCCAAATTAGGGCTGAAGGAAAAATTATCTATGTTGACTTGGAGGAGTATGGTGAAGCCTCTGAAATGGCAGACTTGATTTTAGTGACTCATTCGCATACTGACCACTGTGACCCATCTAAGATCAAAAAAGTTCGCAGGAAGGGCACTGTGATAATTGCTCCTAAAGACTGTGTTTCAAAAATTGGCGGGAACATTAAGACACTTAAACCAGGTGAAGAGACAACAGTAGATGGCATAAGGGTTAGAGCTGTGGACGCTTACAATTATAAGCGTTTTAGGTCTCCTGGAAACCCTTATCATCCTAAGGAGTTTGGAGTTGGTTACTTGATAACTGTTGAGAACAAAACTGTTTATCATGCTGGGGACACGGACTTTATCCCTGAAATGCGACAGCTTGGGCATGTAGATGTGGCTTTGCTTCCAAGCGGAGACACATACACAATGGATAATGTCGAAGCTGCTGAAGCTGCGATAGCAATTAACCCTAAAATTGCGATACCCATGCACCGATGGAACATAAATCCTGAGGACTTCCGAAAGAAAGTGGAAGTCAATTCAAATGTCAAGATTATGCTGTTGCAAGAAGGTGAAGAATTCCAAGTAGCTTAGGAAGGGCGAAAACTAAAAATGCATTATATGGGCGAAATATGAATGCATTAGTTACCAACTTTGCTAGTACATTGGCAACAGAACTAAGTGTACATATCGTTTTGAGGAAAGAGATTGCTTTTCAACCTTAAACTTTCTAAGCTGGCTCATAAAGGGCTAAAGTCTTAAAGGGGAGAATGCTTCAATCTAGACTTATGCCCTACAAGTTTAGCTTCGATCTTTCAAGAATACCTAAGGCTTTCTTCAGAGACCTCGCAAACATAACTAACGAAAAAGGTCTGCACAAAAAACTTGGGGGTCAAGCTAGGCATTTAGCTGAAAAATTTAAAATACAAGAAATCACCGGCTTGGATGTTTCCGACGCTCTAATGCTCGTCGAAGACCTCGTCGACATATACGTCAGAAACATTTCCCAAACGCAAAAATTTCACAAAACCAGCAAACGAGCTCTTCTTCTGCCACACTGTGCCCGTAAATACATGGATAATCGCTGCCAAGCAAACTTCATTCCAGACATGCCCTCTTACATTTGCAACCACTGCTCAGAAGACTGCCTAGTCAACCAAGCTACACAGTTAGCGGAGAAGAGGGGCTACGACGTTTTTGTCATTCCAGGTAGTTCTTGCGTTCCTCATATCCTGAAGAAAAACGGTTATGGAGGAATCATAGGCGTTGCCTGTAGCAACGAGTTAAAAATTGGTGACGACTATCTCCAACACCTTGGCTTGACCGGGCAAGCAATTCCTCTTACAAAGAACGGCTGCGCAAACACCAAGTTTAACATGGAAACTTTGAAGAAGATTATGGCTTATCCTTAGATCCATATTTGGTTTCTTTTATAATCTATTTGGACCCAAATATTATCTAGAGAGGTCTAAGAGAGACGCACACACCAAGCCTCAAAAAGGCAAACGTGTGCGCACAAAAGCTATAAGACTGAAACCTTTACAACTAAGCTCTCAAACCCAGGAGAAAGACCCCTTGAGTTTAGAAAAAACAGTAGAAAACGTAGCAGTTAACCTACTACGCCTAGCAGTTACAGAATTACCAAAAGACGTCAAAGAAGCTCTCCAAAAAGCCTACCGAGAAGAAACAAGCGAAGCAGGAAAAACACAACTCAAAGCTATCCTCGACAACGTCGCACTCGCAGAAAAAACCCGCACACCCATGTGCCAAGATACAGGCACAATAATCTTTTACATAAAAGCCGGAGCAGAAATCAAAAACCTAGACAAAATCGAAAACGCCCTACGCAAAGCCACCAAAAGAGCCACAACCGAAATCCCCTTAAGACCAAACGCCGTAGACCCGTTCAAAAAGAAAAACACGGGTGACAACACAGGCAGAAATATCCCTTACATAAACTGGGAAATAGTACCCGGCAACACCCTCGAAATCACCGTGCTTCCCAAAGGCGGTGGCTCAGAAAATGTCTGCGTAATGAGTATGCTAATACCAGGAGAAGGAATCAAAGGACTAAAGAAATTCGTCATAGACACAGTAATCAAAGCAGGCGCAAAGCCTTGCCCCCCAAACATTCTAGGCGTAGCAATTGGAGGCGGATCAGACATCGCCATGAAACTAGCAAAAAAAACCTTGCTGCGCCCCCTCAACCAACCAAATCCCGACCCAGAAATAGTTAAACTTGAAAAAGAACTCTTAGAGGCCGCAAACCAAACAGGCATAGGACCCATGGGACTCGGCGGCAAAATCACAGTCTTGGGTGTAAACGTTGACTATGCTGTAAGACACCCTGCATCATATCCTGCAGCGGTAGCCTTCAACTGCTGGGCGGCAAGAAGAGCAACAGCACGCATCCATCCAGACGGATTTGTTGAATACTTAACTCACAAGTGAGGTGAAAAAAAATGGCAATATACAAACTAACCACCCCAATCTCTGAAGAAACTGTTCGAAAACTGAAAGTCAACGACGTGATATTCGTCACTGGAACAATAGTAACAGCCCGCGACCAAGCCCACAAAAGAGCCCTCCAATTCTACAAAGAAGGAAAACAACTCCCCATAAACCTAGATGGCTTAGCAGTTTTCCACTGCGGCCCTATAGTCAAAAAAGAAGGAGACAAATGGACCATAGTGGCAGCCGGCCCCACAACGAGCACGCGCATGGGCATCTTCGAAGACGAATTCATCAAAAACTTCAAAACTCGTGTTATCATCGGTAAAGGAGGCATGGGTAAACGCACGACTGACGCTATGCAGAAATATGGCGCCATCTATGGAGCTTTCACAGGTGGAGCTGCAGTTCTCGCAGCAAAAGCGTTAAAAACCGTAAAAACTGTTGAATGGTTCGACTTGGGTATGCCTGAAGCCCTTTGGATATTGGAAGCTGAGGAATTTGGTCCTCTAACGGTTGCTATAGACTCTTATGGCAACAACCTCTTCGAAGAAGTCAAAAAGAAAACAGAAGAAAATCGAATGGCAATCTACAAAAAACTCGGTATCCAACAATAGCAAAACGCAGCACACGCATTTCTAGTAGCCGTCACTATTTGATGTAGTGTTTTTCATCTTTTTTCGTTTAGCTTGCCCAGCCTCACATGATGATTAAGCCGATGAATTTCATGTCTCGCCGTTATCTCCACCTCTTCTGCGGTGACGATTTTTTCGGAAATTGCAAGCCTTCACAAGTTTCCTTTTTACTACTCGCATAGCAGCAAGCATACCAGTGCACCACCATCCCCGCTTCTCACCTTAACTAGATATAAACATAGAAAACTCTATTGCTATGTCAACAAAAGCACACTCTCTCCTAACCATCCAAAGCTAAGCACGGCGTGAACTCTTACTTTAATAGTCCCACCTTACTAACATTTTTTATTCACTTCCTAATCTAAATATGAGGAAAATGTATGAAGTCTACGATAGTTTCTGCAAAGATTCCTGAGGAAGTCTATAAGGAACTTGTTCTACGCATATCTGAAGGTGAAAGAAGCGCTTTCATTCGAGATGCAATTATGGAAAAACTACAGAAGATTCCAAGACCAAACAAAATTTTAGGATTAGAAAACCGAGTAGGTAAGCTGGAAACTGAATTTTTTGAAATCAAAAAATATCTTGCAAAACTGGAAGTGCTAACTTATGAGCGGGGAAAAATTAATCCTCATACTTTCTGCATCGACGAGACAGACCACAAAATCATAGACTATCTTTTACACTATAAAGGCGCAACAACCCCTGAACTAGCCGAATACTCAAAAACAAATCGGTGGCTCATCCTTAACAGATTGCGGAAAATTCAGAAATCATCCAAAAAACAGCTTGGAAGACCAATAGTCCAATACTATCCGGGAGAAAAAAGGGGGAAAAGGAAGGCATGGTGGCTTAACGAAGAACTGATTGAGGCCTGAAACAACATAACAGCTTTATCCTCAAAAATACGATTTTTGCAGTGAGGGCCCGTAGCCCAGTCAGGATTAAGGCACCGAACCACTAACTACGGTGTGCAAGCCTCCGGTCTATGAAATGGGTGAAAGCCGGAGATCTGGGGTTCAAATCCCCACGGGCCCGCCACACTTTTATAGCGAATCCCTTGTACTCCACGACACTGCAGGATCTATAGAGGGCTAGGATGAGCAAGAAAGCGAGGCTTCTCAGAGATTCTGATGTGAAGCGTTGGTATACGAACGTCGCACGCGGGAGTCCTATCACCGCAGAGGTTCACCTCCGAAGATTAAGTCTTTTTTGTGAGCAAAATGCCCTGACACCTAAAGCACTTATCGATTTGGGAAGAGTGCACCGAAAGAAACTCGAGGATCTCATCCAAGACCACATAACGAGGATGGAATCAGAAATTAAGTCACCGGGATACATCGCAGGATAATAAAGGGTGTCAAATCGTGGCTTGTCCACAACGAGGTTGAACTGAAACGCCGGATTAGGATATCCAACCGAGGAGCTACGCCAACTATTGAGAATGAAAGGATTCCAGAAGAGCAAGGCAAAGGCTCAACAAGTCATTCGGCAACTTCAGCTTAGAAGTTAAAAACCCATTTTTCCTAGAAATATTTTTTTTAACTCCTACACCCAGCTTCTTCAGCATCACTTGCCAACTCAGCTAGCGTGATAGGGTGAGAATAGTCGCCAAAATTAGGAACACTAATCGCATATCTAACGTTATTAGTCAACACTTTCATTTCCAATGCCCTTCTTAAGGCGAGATACTTGATGGCAAAGCTACGTATAAAACATTTTCAGGCGTATCTCATTGGATATGGAAAAAATGGAGATTTGCGAGTGATATATCCACTTTTAAGCAGATTTGGGAAATCCTCTGCTCCTTATTTTTTGTATGCTCGCGCATCAAGGAAATTGATACATCGTCTCATTGCTAAGGCTTTGGCTTCATTTAGGAAGTAAGCCGTTTTCATTTTGTCTTTTGCTCGTTGAATAATCCCAGCTCTCTCCAAACGGCTTATCTGCCATGTCAAAGCTTGAGAAGATATAGAGAGTTCAGAAGCCAATTCGTTGTGCGATACATATTTTCTTTCCAATAGAATTGAGAGGATTCCTTTTGCAGTTTGGTGTCTAAGAAGAGAAATTATAGTCATCTCTCTCTTCGTGAACCTGTTTGATTTGAAATATCTTTTGTATCGTCCGTCTCGGAATATTGAAAGCAATCCTGCCTTTGTAAGGAGGCCTAGATGATACTGTGCTACTCCAATGGAGATGTTTAGGCTGTTGCATATACCTCTAAAATGAATCCCAGGATTGTTCTTGATAAAACTGCAGATATACGTTCGCGTTGATTGGTTGAGAGGGGGCAGTCTGTCGTTATGTTCTACTGTCAGAACGAAGGGGATGGAGATTACTAATAAATTGTGTTGGTCTATTCCAAAAGTAACTGAAAAGGGCTTGTTTCTATGTGCATAGACTATCGCTGAGAAAGAAGAAACTATAACCGTAGCTAAGAGAAATACGAACAAAGCTCGGTTTAGCTTCAATGTGAAACCTTCACTTGAAATATTACGTTTTCAAACTTTTATTATATTCGCAAATGAATGTACTAGTAAAAGAGTGTACCAAAAAGGTTATTTTTTCGCGTTTTAAGATTCTGTTCTAAAGTATAGCTTTAAAAGAAGCCTCAGTTGAATGTTGAATTGTCTGGTGTCAACCAGTGTTTTCCTACGCCTTGAAAAGAGTTACGCGTTCTTTAGGACTGTTTGCTGCGTTGCTTTTAGGCGTTGTTCTAGCATCTACTTTTTTTGCGGGCATAAACATTGGTGCGGATACAACTGCTAAAGCCGCTCTGAACCAGCAGCTGAGTCGAGTTCTAGTGGACATTACATGTGGGCGATATGGCTTACCACTAGCCTCGGCTAACTGGACGAATGCTGCTGAAAATGTTACCTTAGTTGGCGGTGTAGTTGATACAGAGATTATTTCCAGAGTTGAGTTGTTTGAAGAGGTGGTTGAAGAAAACTATACCTTCTCCAAGATAGTGGGAATATTTGAAGATTCACGAGTTTATAGTGGTTTGAACGTCACATCTGGTGCTAGCCCACTTCAGGAAAATGAAACTTATGTGTGGATTGGGTCTCAAGATGTAGATAAACTGAAGATAAACGACACGTTAATATTCAACTATACTTTTCGGACTTACCCATATACTGAGAAGAATATAAGCTTGCAGCTCAAAGTCGCAGGCTTTGTAGACTTGGACGAGACAGCGTATGATCTTGTTTCCGGGCAATATTGGAGCAGTGACGGCTCGATAGTCTACACACCCTCGATACAGGAAGATGCTAAGGTGATTTATTATGGCAATCTTCTCATCGTAAGCTGGGAAAAAACATTTGCCAAACTTCTAGACGATATCTATGCAATTCATCCATCATATAGCCCCTTCGGCACTGATATTCTAGTGTTCATCGACCGAGAAGCAGTGATAAATCCATGGGATATTGGGGCTTCACAAGAAACTATCAATCGCATTATTCTGCAGATAAACAACGAAGTGGCAGAATTTGGCATAACTGCCTACAGTAACCTGCGAAATGTTTTGATGAGTGCCCAGTTTAATTCTGTAAGGATGAGGATCGCTTTCTTAGTTGTGGCTCTTCCTGTGTTTTTTGTGGCATGGTATGTCGGATCAACCGTCTCCGATGTGTCTTTCAACTTGAGACGACGAGAGATAGGCCTACTATCAGCCAAAGGTTTCTCTTCTGGACAACTTTTCCGCTTATTTTTGTCAGAATCATTACTAGTTGGGATTGTAGGAGGTCTCATCGGCGTCGGCCTAAGCTTCTTACTCAGCCCCTACTTCGTTACCGCAATAGGAAGTGAGTTTGGCGGAACATCTCCAATATTAACACCAGAGGTCATAATTTTGGCCATTATTTTTAGCACTGGCATAACCCTTCTTTCGACCTTTAGACCCTCAAGAAGAGCTGCAAAGCTGCCTACCGTAGATGCTTTGAAAGAGTATATGTATGTAGAGGAGACGAAACCCTACAAGCAAAAATGGCCTTGGGCAGCTCTCTTCCTAGGCAGCTACAAGATAAGCATGTTTCTCATGGGCATACCAGACTTGATGCAATACTTTATGGGACGCCCTCCGCCAACGACAAACATATTCCTCACAATCCTATTAGCAGCATGGATAATCATCGATAGCATACTAACACCCATCGGACCGTTGCTTTTCTTCTGGGGATTCACAAAAATCTTCGTCCGCGGATCTTTAGGATTTCAAGAACTAGTAACAAGAGCAGCAAAATTTCTTGGAGACTTGGGAATGTTGGCAACAAAAAACGTGCGAAGAAACCCAGCAAGAACCGCTTCAGTTGCCTTCTTAATCGCCATGATAATTGGCTACGGCTTTCAAACGGTTGGCGCCCTCGCCAGTGAAGAGGACTATATAATTCGCCAAGTCAAAGCAAATGTAGGTGCAGATATAAGCGTCTCGCTAAACAGTCTAGCTAACGCCACGGGCGTCATGGGAGACATAGCAGATTTACCAAGAATAGCGTCTACAACCTTAGAATATTCCTTTTATGGAGAAACTAGTTTTCAAAGTCTGAAACTAGTTGCAATAGAGCCTCAAGAATGGCTTTCTACAGCATACTACGAAAATGAATGGTTTACAGGAAACGATGTCACAACAGCATTTCAACAAATGACTACCGACAACAGCACAATCATTCTAGAACGGGCAACAGCAAGCAACTTGGATCTCGAGATAGATGACTATATTACTCTCAAAATGGGCTACACAACGATGAAGCTAAGAGTGGTGGGATTTTTCGGTTCTGAAATCAGTGGAGGGTCTCAACCTGTTTTCAGACCTAGCGATTTTTACCTAGGTTCCTCATTTTGGTCTTATGTCCCCACAAACTTGTATCACTCATTGGATGGCTCTGTCTCTGCGTCGGGAAGAATTCTAGTCAAACTTGAAACAAATGCGAATGGAACAAGTGTAGCTTCTCAGATTCGAAATCTCAACTCAAGTGATATTAGTTATGTTTACTCTGTTGCGGAACAACTTGGGCAGCGAGAGGGCAATTTATTGTTGAGTGGCACCGCAAACGTTCAGCGAATCGGTGTTATCTTTGCAGTAGTAGCGGCTTCAGTAGCCACAGCTCTGGTAGCGCTGGTAAGTTTGCAAGAGCGTAAGAAAGAATTAACTATAATGAACGTTCGCGGTCTCTCTTTCAAGCAGTTGATAACAATGCTTCTTGCAGAAAACCTGTCCATTGTAGTTTTCTCAGTCACTTTGGGAGTCGTGGTCGGCCTAATCATAGTCCATGGCAGAATAGTTGCCCTTAACACAACTCAATATGTCACACTGGTAGCTCATCGCATGGTATTTCCACCAGACGCCATACTAACTCTGTCAGCATCGTTGATTCTGGTTTTTGCCTCCTCGATATTCCCAGTAATTGCCATCACAAAAAGATATGTTTCAAAACTGGATAGGATTGTGAGAGCTTGAAAGGCATGAAAGTGCTAGTGAAAGATTTGATCCGGGTATACCGTTTGGGAAATGTTGAAGTTCAAGCCCTTAGAGGCTTAAATATGGACGTAAAAGAGGGAGAAATGATCTCTGTTATCGGGCCGAGTGGAAGTGGCAAAACTACACTACTCAACATAGTAGGAGGGCTTGACAAAGCAACCGCTGGCTACGTGCAAGTAGGTGATGTAACGGTGACCGCTTTGCAGCCTTCACAATTGGTAGATTTTCGAAGGAAACATGTAGGTCACATTTTCCAAACTTTAAATCTTATTCCAACACTAACCGCCGCCGAAAACATCGAACTACCCATGATAGCAATGGGAGCCTCTCGTGGATCTCGTCATGAGAGAGTTAAGCAACTATTGGAAATAGTGGGTCTAACAGAACGCGCCAACCACAAGCCAGACGAGATAAGTGGGGGTGAGCAACAGCGTGTAGCTATGTCTGCGGCATTGGCGAATGACGCTCCAGTGTTATTGGCAGACGAGCCAACAGGCGAGTTGGATACGGTCAATGCTAAGATTGTCGTGGACTATTTGGTGAAGGTGAACGAGGAACTTGGCAAAACTATCATAATGGTGACCCATGACCCTAACATGGCACGGGCAGCAGACCGCATACTGAAAATAGAAGACGGAATAATCAAAGCTGCACTCACCCCAGCACAAATCGTGAAAGAAGAAGCGGCAGTCTCATATGTAGATCAACTCAGAGCAAGGATAACAGACATTGATGCACAACTAGTAAAACTTGACGAAGACTTCAAAGCCAACAAGATAAGCGGTGACGAATATGTAGAGAGAAGACAGAATCTGAAGCAAACGAAAACCAGTCTAGACGAAGAGCTCCATCGCATGGGAGTCGTCACCTAACCTTTAGCCTATCCTCAATAGGAGAATTATACTTATGAAAACAAAATTCTGGCGTAGTAAGTGGTTTGCTATTATACTTGCCATTATTGTTCTAGTTGTTGCTTTGATATCAGTTGCTCTGAGAATCCGCTTTGTAGAGAGAGAAGATGCTGTTCTCAAGTACTTCTCCCAGCAAGAAGGGATGCCAGAGGCTTTCGCTCAGCTTGAACAACTCACGCCTCCTAATTCAGTAATACTTTGCTGGTGGGATTACGGCCGTGCGGTTAGAGAATGGAGCCATAGAGAAGTAATCGAAGCTTATCCGTCAAGAGATATATGGTACACTGTTGGGTCAAGTCGAAATCCGTGGCATAACTTGGGAGCACAACTTTTCGGAACATGGGGCTCTTCAGAAAAGATTCATGACTTGGCGAGGGTATTCATGTTGCCAGAAGAACAGTCTTTGCCCATTATGAGAAATTACGACGTATCGTACGCGTTGGTTTTTACACCAGACGACTTACAGAAGTTCTGTTGGATTGCTGAAATCGCCGGCTATAATGCAACAGAGTACCTAACTCTACAAGGCGATGAATATCACCCTACAATGCTTGGTTCCCAAGCGACATTGTTACGTCTTCTATTTGATGATACGCTACACCCGCAACACTTCACCAAACTCTTCGACAATGGCAAAGGCAAAATATACCGCGTTGATTATCCATAGTATTTATGCGCGCGCTGCTATTCGGACTCATAACAAAATTCAATGCGCGCACCACAACTGAAAAGAGGAAGATGTTTTCGCGGCGATAGTCGAGAAAACTTGGCGAGCCAGTTCGCTGAAGAAATAATCTTTCGAAGAAAGTAAAGGGCAGAGAAAAAAAGGGGAAATTGCTTTTGGTTGGCTTGTCAATGTTTCATTCTGTATTGGTTAGAGGCTGGTGCGATTGTTATGGAAAATATCCATAGTTTGTGCTTGCTATGTCTATGTCATTGTCATCTATGACCCAGTCGCAATTAAGATCAGCACGTGCATCCCATCTCGGGTCGCAAATTGACCCATAAGCCTGCGATACTATATCTAGATCTACATCGTCTACTGTCCAGTCATCGTTCAGGTCGGCTCGTGGATCCCAGCTCGGGTCGCAAATTGATCCATAAACGCTACTTACTATCGTAATATCTATCATGTCTACAACGCCATCCTGATTAATGTCGGCTCGTGGGTCCCAGTTTGGATCCCCAGGTGTTGATCCATAAGCGCGTGCTACTATTGAAACATCCATAATGTCTATTATCCAATCGTCATTTAGGTCAGCTCGTTGGTCCCATTTCGGATCACAACTTGTTCCATAAGCGCGTGCTACTATCACAACGTCCCTCATTTCTACAATGCCGTCATGATTAATGTCGGCTCGTGTCCAATTCGTTCCGTAAGCGTATGCTACTGCCGCAATATCGGTTATATCTATTATTTCGTCATCGTCTAAGTCACCGGGCATCCAACACATGTTTAGTGCTAGATTGCCGTCACCACCATTTGGTAATGGTCCACGATGTCCTACTTCATCACCGTTATCATCTAATGTCGGATGCTGAGTTGGTCTTACTTGTATAACATGTTGGTACGCTACGTTAAAGGCGTCGCCAATGGAATCCATAGCTGCTAGCCTTTGGAAAAACGTGTGAGAAAATGCAGGCCAGTCAGTGTTTGGATCAGGCCAGGCGAGTTCATTTGCCTCACATGAGGACACTATTATCCTATTGGTTTCGCTAAGTTCATCTATGAAACTTCCAGAGTGGCAAGCCTCCAGCGTGAATATGAGTTCACCATAGGTCACGTGAAATAGCCAACCGGCCATTTCATAGGCATATATGGGTCCACCTGGAATAGTAAAGGCGTCTACGTCGCCGTGGTTGACGAGATACAAGAAGCACACGTCATTACTGTCCGAGCGAGTTTTCAACCAACTTGTGATGGCATTTTGCACATTAGCTTTATTCGATACGGCATCAACATCGTTAATACCATCTCCGGTAACGTCTCTCGGAAAAGTAATATCCAAATAGTAGATATGATCAGCATCATAGGCCCGACTCAGCAAAGTATTATAAGCTTCTGCGATCTCATTTTCGAAATCTTCCTGCTGAGAACCTCCTGAAGATCCTCCACAAACAATCACGGCCCATGTCTGAATACTGTTTGGTGTGTATATTGCTGCGGAAATCGAAGCGATATTCGACGAGGCGAGAGCAAAAATCACAAGGCATACTAACGTAATTTCACAACCTCTAGCAAGCGATTTTGTCATTTTCAAATTTTTTCCTCCATTCATCTTGGGTACTTTTTCATTGCGCCCCTCACTCGGCGCTCGCAAAAGCTGATTGCTGTTATTCTTACTTAAAGAAGACGAATGGTTTCGGAAATTGAGAGATGAGTGAAAGTCGTCCTATTTTCTATAGGTTGCAGATTTGTATCTAATTGAGGATGTAAAAGGTGGTAGGTTAAAGAATGATTAGTTCTGCAAAGGAACACTTTCACGTTGCTCTCCCTATCTCCATTGTCACTGGTTTCGCTTTCCTTTTAAGTCAAAAACACATAAGTATTGGGTAGGGCTGGATTACCTTGCGTCTCAGACAGATACTGGCATCTTCATGCAGGCAGAAAATGCTGGAGACTCTAGCGAAAATTGAAACGATCCACGTGATGGAACTCGTCAGGAAAACAAACAGCACATACAACCAGATAAACCGCAACCTCAGAATCCTTGTGGAAGAAAACGTAGTCATGGTCAAACACTATGGGCGACTGAAGATTATCCAGTTGAACAGAGAAAGTGAAAAGACGCGACTTCTTTTAAGAGCCTTGTATCTACTTGACAGACCTATTCCAAATTCTCAAAATCTGGTTAGTATGAACAAATCATAGCTATCTTTACACTTGATGATAAACTCTCTAGCTTTCCAAGTGCAGGAAATGTGGAGAGGCCTACCAATGTTTTGCTTGGGATTATTCTTTAATCACACCACAATTAGTATCTTGGTTTTACCCTTCTCTACTAAAAGCGCCTAAGCATCAGCTTTATTTTTCCTTAGTAACAACCAAAATCTGAGGAATAACGTCTTAGATCAAGAATCTATAATCCGAAAACAAGGCGAAGTAGACACCGTCAATTTAGCTCTCCATGAGGAAAATATGGTAAAGAGTAGTAAGGAACTAATTAGAAGGTTGGATCACATCCAATACTTAGCCAAACAGAAGAATTATACTAAGATTGAGATCCTGTTGCAAGAAAGTTACATCTAACTCAAGTTTGTCTGTTTATTGGAATTTTAGCCATAATGGCTCTTGAATGGATTGCAGAAGAAAAGAGCAGAGTGTAGTGGAATTCCTTACCTTGAACAAAGGCCATGCATCACGGTACCGTAGGGTTCAAGGAAAAACCCCATGTAAAGGGAATTGAAAGGTGTGCATATGGACTTGCACCCTTTTGGGTATTAGTCCTCACGGGGCTCTCCACAACTTTGAGTTTTGGGGCAATAATGTTATACGCTTCGAAACTAGACAAAGGGGTCATTATTTGCGCGCTTAAAAGCCATCAAAGGTATCCTGAGGAAAAGACGAGTTTTAACAAGTACCCTTTTTCTCCATCTTTTATGAGAGAATGCTCTTTGAGGAGAGCATCACTCCATTCTAGGTTGTGTTTTTAACACTTCAGAAAAATAATTCTATTATACTTGCTCATGAGAGTTTATCAGCAGTTAAAACAATTCTATGACTGTTATTTTTCTGGGTTGCCAACATTTTCCTTCATGGCTGTGCTTCATTTGATTGGGTTTATGGCAGATATATATGTGTGTTTCAAAAACATCTGAATTTTGATATATAACTTATTAGCCTTCTCTAACTGCTAAGGTGAATTTATGAAAGCTTTACTTGAAGCAAAGGGTGTAAAAAAGGCATACAAACCCAATAGTTCAATGTTCATTTTTAGCAATCTTCCCATTTAACTTTCACTTCGCACAATTAATGGAAGGCTGAATCTGTTGAATTCATACACAAGTCTTTTATGCGTTTAACAGCTTCGCCTATTTCAGTCAATTTGTGCGTTCCAACATCTTTGGAAAAATCTTTAGCTGAGCTTTCGGAATATACGTTGTCTACTGCACTTTTCATGTGTGTTAATACAGTATCTGAAGCTCTTTTAATAGCTCGCGGGTCAACCTTTGCGTTTTTAACCTCTAAGTTTGAACAGTTTTCACGTTTTTTGATAATGAAGGAACGACTTACAAGCGTGTAAGCTGTTAAGGCGCCGAGTAGGGCCATGAATACGTCTGCCACGCCATTCCAAAAGAAAACATTTACTACTCGTGGAGTGAACTGCTCAGCAATCTCTTCTAATCCTTCCCAAACCAATCCAACGAAGACAGCGGAGTAGCAAACAAAGGGAAGCTCCGCACTTGTCTCAAAAAGTAAAATTTGATTACTTGACTCAATTGAACTGAGTATCGTTAAAGCCTTGCTGTAAGATATGTGGCTTATGAATGTTCCATAAGCCTTGACTGCAAATAATCCTATCCCGAAGCCGCTTATATAATGTTCAATAAAGTCTAAGTTAGGAATTACGTGATACAATGGCACGAAGGGTGCTCCAAGTATGGAATGAGAAGACAAAGCCAATCCAACGATAGCGACAACTTTTGTGTCTGAAAGCGCCTCTCCTATAACATTAATCACGCTTCCTAGAAGACCTTTTACAGAATTTTGATGTTTATTAATTAGCTCAGACGCAAATCCGAACAGTAAAGAATACAAAACATAGGATACGATACAAACGACAACCCAATAGATATCTCTGTCCAAAGCACGAGAGATGCCCACTATTAAAATAATTGTTTTAGTCGCATCAAGGAACACAGCGCTTGCAAGATCCTTAGTGTGTCCAGTTTTTATCCGGAGAAAAATTTGCCCCCCTGGTAATATCTTTATAAAAACATCGCGAAGCCCACCGATTTTTTTGGTGTTTGAGGTTTGAGTTTTGGTTTTTCTTTTCAAAAACCCTTCGAATATATAATCTTTGGCAGAGGCATATTCCTTCGTAAGCGTTTCAGTGATTTTGTCAGGGAAACCTATTTCCAAGAGTTTTTCTCTGAATATTTTACTTGCTTTTTTGACAGTCCAGCCTGTAGACAACCATGCGATAATGAACTTGTATAAAACGAATGGAACAAACGCTAGACCTACAAAAAAATTGTAGATTCTTACATGGAAGTTATCTTTATCCACTTTATTTCATCTCTTGGGATGTGAAGCTGGGGATTACCGTTTAGGTTTATCCAAAGATTATTCAACTGAGCATTTAATTGTTTTTTCTCTCGCACAGAGCAATCTACCTACTTGAGCCGCTAAAAGCTAAAGCCATAAAGCGTACGCTTTACGCTAAGTGGTTGCTTCATTTTGTTGTTTAGAAAAGAAGTCTTTAATTACTTCTCGAATTGGTTTGTCAAAGAAGTCGCGTACTTTGCTGAGAAGGTTTTTGCCCTTTACAGTCAGGGAGTAATATCTTAGTTTGCGTTTACGATCTTTAACCCGTTCACTTGTAGCCAAACCTTCTTCTTCTAACCGGTGTAGAAAGGTGTATCCCACGCTTGGTTTTAACTTGTAGCCTTTTAGGTGTTTAATCTCTTTAATGAGGCCATATCCATGCTTACATTTTCGAGACAAGAGTCACAACATAACAGGTTTGTCAAGGCCGTGGACAAACGAAACCACGATGTTGACAAACACTTCTTTGCCAGAAAATATATTTTAGATTTTGATGTGTCAAGTTTTCGCAAAAATGGTATCTAAAGAAGCAGATAAGTTTAGGTGAACGCGGAGAAATTAAAGAACTCAAATTTTGGCTGTTTCTGAAAAGGGCAAAGAAAGATAGAGCGATTAATGTTTCCGCTTTTTTCGAAGATACATAAGCGATGCGATTACTATGATGGCTGTCACGATTACGGCATATAGGACAATGTATAGGGGTGGTTCTTGTTCTATGGTTACGGGCACGACATTGCTTTCAGCAGGTAGTGTTTCTGAATCGCCTAGCCAACTTGTTTTAATTTCGTAGTTGCCCGTTTCTGTGGTTTTCCACGTATAGTTGTAGTAGCCATTTGAATAAGTCGTAACTGTGTCAAGAATGTTCCAAGTACTGTTCAAGAGTCTATAGTGGATGGTCACGTTCACGTTTACACATGGGGGATTGATAGTTCCACTTATCGTTACATTTGAACCTGCAGTTGTTGTTGTGCGATCTAAATTAATAGTTAGGCTACTTGAGAGTTTGGAGACAATTATGACAACAGAGAGGCTTTCTGCTGGAAGAGCTTTTTCGTCTCCTAACCAGCTTGTCTTGATTTGGAACATTCCTACTTTAGGAGTCAACCACATAAAGGAGTAGGAGCCATTGTCGTACGTTTCTACTGTTTCTAGTATAGTCCAGTCTTCATCTTTGAAGCGATGCCAAATTGCCACGTTGACATGAGGTCGTATTGGGTCAATGCTACCACTTATTGTTACTGTTGAGCCAACTAGCATTTCTGTTGAGCTAACCGTTATAGAAACGTTGCTTGTTATCTTCTGTACCGTAAGCGTCTCTATCAGGCTTTCTGCCGGGTAGGTGGTTGAGTTGCCTGCCCAACTCGCCTTAAGCTCATATATTCCCTCGTCTAGGTTTGTCCAGAGATAAGAGTACTTGCCTGCGTATGTAGAAATTGTTTCAAGAGTTTGCCACTCTGTTTCAATTTGGTTACGGTAATAAATAGTTATGTTAACTTCATCGAGTTTAGGCCATAGGAAACCATAGATTAACACGTCGTCTCTAGGCTTTATGGTTTTGTTTTGTAATGCTAAAAATATGACGCTACCATTGGTTCGCGGGCTCATAAGAGAGTAATTGTCTTGATGATAGGGTGACTCAATCACATGTGGAGTATCACCTATGCCATCGCTTCCTATTTCATTCTGGTAAGGACCACTATAGTTGTCTCCATCAGAATAGTCGCTCCAATAGTTACCGCCAGACGGATAACCAGAGTCCCACAAGATTTCCGAGTTCGTTGCTCTAGCATTTAATGTGTTGTTGGCTACGATATTATGATAAATCACGCTGTTATTTGAAGAACTACACCATATGCCAAAATTCTCGTTTCTACTAACATTATTCCTCCAAACAATACAGTCGGTTGAGCTTTGAAGCCCTATGCCATCCCAAAAGTTTCCAATCGCAGTGTTTTGAAGCAACGCAATGTTCCGAGAGGCATTAGCGTTTATGCCGTATTGCTTACCGTCCGTGTTGTTGAATGCAACGTTTTTGTAAACTATTGAATCCCAACATGAGTTAAGAAAGATGCCACGATTCAGGTTGAAGCTTGAGTTGTTTTCGGTAACACTACAGTTTTCAGAATTATCGAGTCTAATACCTTCTTCATTGTTAAAGACGTTGTTTCTACTAATGGTCACATCATTGGTGTTCTCGACCAAAATTCCATAAACACCATTTTGCATAGTCAAATTGCTAACTGTGACATTGCTTGAAGTTACTAACACAGTTATGCCCGTGTTACTTCCATCAATAATAGTTGTTTCAAGCTGTTCACCTATTAACGAGATGGACTTGTTTACAACTACATGTTCATGATATGTTCTGTTTTGTACGAAAACTGTGTCACCTGGCGACGCCGCGTTTATGGCTGCTTGTATTGTAGTGTAGTTGTTAGGAACATAAATCACCTGTGAATTTTGATTGACGCCAAAAGATGAAGTGGATGGCAAATTCCAAGAAAGGCATTGGAAAAAGAGGCATAACAGAATTAGGATTACCTTGCCTTTCATGGTAAATGAACTCCTATGCACTGTAAAGCTACGAGATATTTAATGTTAGCCTAACGAATGGAAATATAAAGTTTAATCGCTTTGCTACGAAGAAATTGAATGTCAAAATTCGTCGCGAAACCTCGAAGCAATAATTACATCTTTTCAGGCGCCACAATACCAATCAAACTTAGGGCGTTTCTAAGCACTATACTAATCGCCTCAACCAATGCCAGCCGAGCATCACTTAACGCTTTCGGCTTCGCTTTTATTACAGGCAAAGCATTGTAAAAACTGTTGAATTTGTCGGCTAAAATGTTTGCAAAGTCAGCTATTGCGTTGGATTTCAAATTTTCTGCAGAATCAACAAAAACTTCTGGAAAGCGTGCCAACGCCAAAACAAGATCACGTTCCAACGGTTCAACAAGCAGTGAATAGTCTGGTTTTTCCGGTTCTTTTGGCGCTTTCCTTAAAATGCTGCGTGCTCGCGCATAAGAGTACTGAATGTATGGAGCGCTGTTTCTCTCAAAATTTATCACCCTATCCCAAGTGAAAACTACGGGTTTTATGGGATCCACTTCAACGAGAGCATATTTGAGAGCCCCAATTCCAACGATTTTCGAGATTTTCAGTTTTTCTTCATAGGATAGTTGAGGTGACCGTTTTTCAACTTCTTCACGGGCTCTCTTTATAGCTTCATCCATTACTTCGTCAAGGGTTATGTAGTGTCCTCTGCGACTAGACATTTTGTATCCTGGTAGGGTTACTAAATTGTAGGCGAAGTGTGTAAGGTTTTTTGCTTTGTTAGTGTGTCCTAAAGCCCATAACGTCAGTTTCAATTGCTGTTGTGACAGTTTTTGCTCCATTCCAACAACGTTGATTACTTTTGTAGCTTTTTTAAACTTCCACAGGGTGTATGGGATGTCTCGTGTTGTGTAAAGCGTTGTGCCATCTGCTCTCACTAATGTCAAAGAAGGAATTTCATAATCGTTTTTTAAGCCAAGCGTTTGCTTCAGCTTCAAGTCCTCGGCAACTTTGTCAGCATCAAATTCAAGTACGGGGCCTTCCCGGAAAACATAGCCAGTCTTTTTCAGTGCTTCTAAGGTTTTGGCAACGTCACTATTCCAAGCGAAGTCGCTTTCCCAATCCCAAGAATCAAAGAAAACTTTTATGCTAGCAAGCGTTTCTTTTATGCCATCTAGGGAAAGCTGGCAGACTCCACGGATCAATTTTTTCGCTTTTTCTTCACCAGTCTCATATGCACGGTTCAAACTATTTACTATAATTTCGCTATCTTTATCTTTGCCTATTTTCTCGAGAAGTTGACTGAAAAGCTTCGGATATTTGTTCTCCAATTCAGCAGCAATAGAAATCCACTCATCCAACTGTTTACGTAGTTGTTGAACAGTTTCCGATGTCGTCTTTCTCTTTTTTTCTATTGCTCGCTTTAGCCTATTGATCTCTATAATGCAGCTAGTTACAGTGTAGATTAGACCGATGTAATGATCCGATTTTCCTTCTAAAGAAGATTTTCCAAGCTTTCTGTATCCATAAGCAATGACCGCGGTTTGGCGTCCCACATCATCAACATAAAAATGTCGAAAAACCTTGTGTCCTCTCGCAGTTAGGATACGCGCAAGTGAATCTCCCAAAACAGGATTTCTCGCTTTACCAATGTTGATAGGAGATATTGGATTTGCACTTGTATGCTCAACGATAACTTTTTCTGGCTTTTCTGTCTTAACATACCCATAAGTAGTATCCAAAGTTCGAACTGCATCGATTGTTACTTTTGAAAGCTCAGAAAAGTTAACATAAAAATTGACATACCCCTCACCAGCAGCCTCTACTGCGTTTATAAGCGGAAAATCCTTTACTTCAATAGCATTCACGATTTGATCTGCTAATTTTCGTGGTTGTTCTTTCATTTTTTTTCCGAGTTCAAAAAAAACCGCCGAAGCTAATTCTCCAAATTCTGGGTCGGGTGGAATATCTAACAAAAAAGATTCACCAGAGATGGATGGATGAAATTTAGTAAACGATTTTCTCAAAGCTCTCTCGCAATCTTTCCGAAAGTCACCGAAAGGATTAATGGAAACCATGTTACAACCACTTATGAAAACTTATGCAACCTCATAAGCCTTGCAGAACATCCTTTTCTGATGTAACTAATAAACTGTTTGACAGGTAGAAAAACTAAGAAATAATTTTCTCTTTAACTACGTTCTCAGCAATTCTGGCCGGATATTATCTAAATCTAAACTCACCTGTTTTCCTGCTGTTTTTTGCACAGCCCAATGTAACACTTCATGACTCAGAACATCTTCAATTTTGCCATCGTGTTCACCGAAAACATAGATCACGCTTTTACCAGTGTCGTAAATCCCATAAATAGGCGGAAAACAGAAACGAAATTGCAACCTTCTACGCATCTTTGGAGTCCTCTTCAGTAAACACGTGGAAAAGAGAAAATATATCCATATTTGCGAATCACAAAATATTCCCGCCACCGATACAACTCTAAACGCAGAACCGATCGACCCATTATGGCCAAGATAGTGGCGGGCCCGTGGGGATTTGAACCCCAGATCTCCGGCTCCGCAGGCCAGCGTCCTAATCCAGACTAGACCACGGGCCCTTTCAACTAGGCTATAAGGTCTTGAGCATACTAGAGAGAAGGTTATTAACACCTTAATAAAACTTAGAAATTCTGCGCTGAGTAAAGGGACGCTTGAACGTATCTTTCATTCTTGAATAAGTTATATAGTCTTTAAACCTCTTCTTTAAACGTCATGCATGCTAAGTCTTAAATAAACGCGGGTGAATTCTACGATTATTGGAGGCATATGAGAACTGGATAAGTATTTTTTGAAGCTTTATGCTGAATTATTATTTGTCTTCTTCTATCCACTCATCATACTATTTTTCGTGATATCCATTCAGATAGGGGTATTAGGATGGCTTGTCATTGCCTTGTTTCTGGCTCCTCCTACTGCCTTGTGGTATTATGTAATGAAGAAAAGAGTAACAAACTATTTGAGACTGCTAATGGCTAAGCCGAGACCTTGGGACATCAAGAAGGCAATAGAAGAATATGTTGAACTGCAAAAGAAGCAGAAATCCTAAGAAAGAAGTAAACACAGTTTCATTATTGGAACAAAAAATTAACAGTTCTTAAGGCAAGAGAAATTAAGAGAGGAAAACGAAAGAACTTTAGAATTATTGTCGGTTAATTGCTCGCTGCAGAGCTTCGGTGACGTTTTGTTTGCTCATAGCAATTATGTAGGGGCCTAGTCTTGGACCTGCATGTGTTCCGAGAAGAATTGTGTAGAGTGTTTTGAAGAATTGCCTTGGCAGTATGTTGTGTTTCCTAGCGATTTCAAAGATTGCGCTTTGAACGGTTTCCGCGTCTATTTTGCCTTGAAGAGTTTTAACAAGTTCCTTTATTGCGGTTGTTTCGTTTGTCATAAGCTTCAGTGGTGTTTCTTTTATTTCCACGAAGTCATTGTTCCAGTTGAAGGTGTATTTGATTCTCTTCTTTAAACTCTCGAGCTGTAATTCTTTATCTTTTATGTAGCCGTATTCTTGCAGCTTCTTTGCGGCATATTCTGTTTCTTTTCCTTCAGGTGCAACTTTGACCAAGTATGCTAGTAGGTTGTAGGGTACGTGAATGCTGGGTTTTGATGGAGGGTTGAGCCACCAGCAATACTTGTAGAGCCCTGTTAGTTTGGCGAGTTCTTTCTTGTTGGCAATTTGTTTCTTGCTGAAATAGATGTCTTCTAGTTCGTCGAATTCGTTCATGTATTGGGGGATGTCGACCACTGAGAGCTCGCGGGT
>JAOUKM010000009.1 GCA_029882535.1 Candidatus Bathyarchaeota archaeon | reverse complement strand
GCCTGCCGCATTGTTACGAACCAACGTAACGTCGTCGTGAGCATCGCCAGTGGTAAAGTTGACCGGCAGCAGAATGTTGGGCTGTCCGTCGGTGGCTAAGTTGATTATTTGCTTCATGGCTACTGCGGCGTTTGGCGAGTTTTTCATTTCGAACCATGTCAGGTTGAGGCCAGCAGCCATAGCGGTGTTGCCGCCATACTTAACTATGCCCTCAATCGCAGTCGCCACGGCCTCAAAGTTGGCTTCGGTGATCACAGATGGAGCGACTTCTAGACTCGCTACGGTGCCGAACTGAACCACAGTTAGTTCCACTGTTCCGTCGTGGGGCAAGTTGCTCCGCACGGCTTCTGCGGTACCGCTAAGCATGATAGCAAAATCACCGGAACTGATACTTCCGGAGCTGTCAAGGGTGAGTCCCAATTGTACCAATCCACCTACGGGGACAATTGTTTCCTTAGTGGAGTACAGTACTTTTATCACCGCGCCGCTAGGTGGAGGCGTGTAGAAGCTTATCGCGCCCGAACCGTCGGGAGCCATTAGGAGGTCGTATTCTCTATGGATGTTTATGCCTATCTCCCACTGGTACTGTGGGTAGTCTCTATGTTTAAGGTCGCCGTTTACTAGCACTCTCTCGGGGAACGTGCAGTATTCCCAGAAGCTGTCCCACACGATTGGAGCGTTGTCAAGCCAGAATGTTGTTGTCACTCCATTTCCTGTGAAGAATTCTACCCATCTCATTGTTTCCTTGTGAGCTGCTTGTCTCAGGTCAAACGGATTGAAGATCTCGTCGAGTTGGTACATGACTTCTGCGTCAATTATGTTGTGGGCGTCCATATTAGTTGGGTTTGCAGGTCCCATTTGCTCGTCTATGGCGTTGTGGTAGTATGTGACTCCTTTGACGTCCACGCATCTGTATTGCGGTATGTCTGCAGGGTCTAGCAGGAAGTCCCATTGAGCGATCATGAAGGGTATGAACGGTTCGCTTGCGCCATCGGGGATTTTCGTGTTTATGAGTTTATCGAGTGCTTGGTCCCAGCCGTCAACGGTGTATTGGGACAGGACTGGCCAGTAAGCTGACCATCCCACGTATTGCATGTCTGCAGAGATGAACTGGGCGAGGTCGTAGAGGTGTGGAAATTCAGGTTTGTCAACGTATTTGCATACTACTTCGATCTTTTCCGAGGGGGTGACTACGTCGGTGAAATTGATCATGCCACTTTGATAGTCAACGTTGTAGTCTGATGGGCGTCTCATTAGTACTCCGTCAACGTAGACTTTAATGTAGCCTTCGGCTACAGGTAATTTTGGCAAAGGCGGAATGAAACTTTGCAAGGCATACGTCACTCCGTTGTCTCCATATCTGAAGCCTTCATAGTGTCGCAGTATCTCATCTGCCAAGTGCCACTCCGATCCATAGCAGGTTTCCAGTTCTTCCTCGTAGAAGTGGGCGTAGCTGTAGAAGCTTGGCGCTGGTCCGAGATCCCATTCTTCGCGTTCGCTGAACTCTACGTTCATCCGTCCTTTGAGATCCTTGGATGGTATGGTGAGCTTTATGTCCTTGAGCAACTTTACTTGGTGCTTAACCTTGTTAAAGTCGATTGTAATGATCACGTCAAGGACAGGCCAGTCTGGGAGCCCTGGTTCTTGGTCCCAGATGTGATTCGTCATCTGGGCAACAAATCTTCTTGGACCGTCGTAGATGACTCTGATGTCATCCGTAACAACCCTTGTGTTGGTTTTTCTGCCACCGTGTGGTTCCAGTTCTGGGCTGGTTGTTTGTATCCAGTCGTATCCCCAAGCGCCGCCGTCAGAGAACAATGCCATTGCCCAGACGTGTCTGTCTGGGTCGATGACTGGCGAAGTGTGGATGTATTCGATGTCTATCATCCATCCGTTGATCCATCGGTCCATTGGCACGCCAGGGTTGGCGAAGGGGTCGAGTCCACCCAGTTCCAAGCCCGTCCACCCATCCGCGGTTGCGGGAGGAACATCATCTGGAGGCTCTGAAGGATCAGAACCGATGAGTTCCCCGTATTTGGAGAAGCCGATGTTTAAAGACTCGAAAGGTGGTTCGTCGTAGGGATAGAGCGTGTAGTAGTCACTGTCCAAAACACCATTAACAGTCATATACCAATCGTCATCGTGTTTTCCGGTTTCTACAATCGCAAGCGTTGGGATAAATGTACTCATCATTATAACGATTATCAGAGAAACAGCTATTCCAACTAGTCTTTTTGTCAATTCTTTTTCTCCTCTTTCTTTATTTTTTCCGTGTGCTACCTATACTTAGGTGGGAATAAAAAATTTGTAGTGTTTTTTTCTAGATCAATCTTCCATAAATGATACAGGAAAATCCTAAATGAGCATCGAATTAGATAATCATGCATGAAAGAGCGCGGACACGGAAAAGTCGTGCGCGCATCAATGATGGCAACAAGAGTTCAATATCTGCAAATCTCTCAACGCGACCATCTCCCAATTTAAATGTTTAACACACATTCTCGAGGCTTCAGTTAGCTCCTTTGTTTGATTCATGTTAAGAACTTCTAAGACGGTCACTGCAAGTTTCTCGAAATCTCCTGCTGGTACAAGAAAAACGCTGCGACATTTGCCGAAAACCTCCCGTAGAGCGGGTATATCATAACATACAACAGGTAAACCACATGCCAGAGCCTCGGCAACAGCTAAGCCCCAACCTTCAAACGAGCTTGGAAAAACGAACACTTTACTCGCCTTCATCAAGGTGTACATCTCCCTGTCGACGCAACGACCCTTGACTACAATATTCCTCTCCAGACCGAGCTCTTCAACTGTACGCCTAACCGCGTTAATGTCCGGTCCACTACCGATAAAAAGAAGTTGAGCGTCGTTTTTCACATCGACAATTTTACGCCAAGCGGCAACTAAGTCAAAGACGCCTTTCTCCTTGCTGATCCTGCCAACGAAGACCCCGCCATAGGATTTTATGCCCTCAAACTTGAAGCTATCAATATACTTCATGTCGACGCCATTCCCACTTACGTAAATCCTCTCCTCAGGTACTCCATTGTTTACTAGGGCTCTTGCTGTGGAATTCGAAACCGTTATGCAGACATCGCAACGCCTTAACACTGCGAGAATTACAAGGAATGCCAAGGCTTTAAAGAAAGAAGTGGACTTGCCAAAACCTGTCTTCCTATACGTATGATAAACCGTTAAGAAACTCGGAGATGCATCGGTCGAGATAATGTCTATGTGATGGATGACGACGCATAACGGCAGGTGGGACACGTGATGGGCGAAGTAGGCGGGAATGAGATTGGGTACTGTACTGTTTGGGGCGAGCACTACATCATATTTTTGACCCCGAATTATTCGCAAACATCTGAAAAATGCTCTCACACTCCACACGATCCAACCAACATAAATACCCGGCCATCCACCCCTGAGAGCAGAAATAGGGTTGGAGACCTCGTGTTCTTCGCAGCAAACTCCAAATCCAGCTAACAGAGAAGGCTTTGGCTCTATAACGGTTACCTCAATCTCCTTTTGCTTCTTTAAGATCCTCAAGGTTTCAACAAACCTTTTCTCAGCTCCACCTACAGCACTTATAGACGGATCTGGATGGAAAAACACACTGAAGATGCGCATGGTATGATCCTTCCTAAAAGAGTATAGTCTAATTCAAACTAAAATCCTTTTGAGAGTATGTGTGTGAATTGTACAAGCTTTGTTCCCATGACGTTTTTTGCTTTGCTTAAGCTTCTTTAGAGTTTTCCTATAGCTTTGTTTAGCAGTTCCAAATGTTTTTCACATGAAAAATTCCTTTGTACATACTCCGAAGAAAACTTGCTCACTGTCTGGTTATCCATGTCGAAAATCTTCATTATCTTTTCAGCGAAATCTTCAACGTCATAAGGTCTGGCTCTAAACCCTGTTCTCCCATTGATGACAGTTTCACATGGGCCCGCTCCATCATCCCATACAACTGCAGGCGTTCCACAAGCCATAGCCTCTACAGGACTCAAGCCGAAAGCCTCATGGGGACATGAGTGGACATATACGTCTGCAGTGTTGTACAGCTTCACCAATTCATCATTTGGGACAAAACCTAGAAGTCTCACACTTTTTTCAACACCCAAGGAATGTGCCACTCTTACCAATGTGCGTACGTAGTCCGCATTGTTTGCAGACACTTCTCCAGTGATAGCTAGGGTGGCTGATGGGAAAATCTTTACGATGTACTTCATTGCGTGAATCAACCACTCCAGCTTTCTCAAGGGAATGATCCTGCCCGTAGAGAGAACAATAGGTTTGGAGACGCGATATCTTGAACAGACTTCGTCGATGAGACTCTTGTCGTTGATTAGTTTGAACAGTTTTGTGTCAACGGGGGGATAGCACACAGAAGCTTTGCTTCCGTATATTTTCCTGATTTGACCCGCTGTGTAATGGCTGTTTGCAAAAACGTGTTTCGAGTTTATGACACTCATCCGATCGATTTTGGCTATCAGGGGGAAAGAGAACCTTCCGAGACTAAAGATTCTTCTCCTAGTAGGATCCTGTCTCCAAAGTCTCCTCTCCTTAGATCCGAGATATAGAAAGCGTGGTATGCTGTGGACGTAGGTTAGGTAATTTATTCCGTTGATTAGTTTTATGTTGTAACCGATCCAGGGTGCTGGTCCATACCCATGGCAGATCAGTAGATTCATGCCTTTGAAAGCTGGTGATATTAAAGGAGCAAATGGAAGGGAAAGGACAACTCTCAGAGTCTCGTTGTTTGGTATGAAAGGGTTGAAATAACTTTGAATTGTGACCTTGTCCTTCACATATTCGGTGAACCTTTTTGTATCAACATAAGCGAAAAGACAAGTGACTTCGTGCCCTTGACCTCGAAGGAGTTCAGCCTGTTTCAGAACTACCCTTTCAACCCCACCGAATTCTCTTAGATGACTGTAGAGAATAGCGAGTCTCACAGCTAGGTGCTCCTAAAGATTTCCACAAGATTGCTTTCCCGAGAAGTATAATATAACTGAATATCGTGGGCATAATCCTTATCTTGCTTCTCCCCACCTTCTTACTGTAATCCAAGGTGTTCGGAACTTCTCCTACAGACCCACTGCACCAGTACGTTTTCAGCAGAATTTCGCAAGAAACCTCAAACCCTTTGGATTCAATAAATTTTTTCCCGAATATTCGCATGGTCTTCTTGAGGATTGAAGCTTTATAACATCTGTATCCGCTGGTGGCGTCATGGACAGGTATCCTCGTGAGTGTTCTAATAAGAAAGTTAATAATTCTGCTCAATACTACGCGATAACTAGGAACGTGAAGCTGCCTGCCGCCCTTTGCATAACGCGAACTTATTACAACTCCCGACCTCCAAGCTTCCTCGGCTAAGCGTGTGATGTATTTGGGGTCATGCGTATTGTCAGCATCCATTGTAACGATCAAATCTTCCGCTGAGGCATGTTCCATTGCCAACCTTAAGCCCGTTCGAAAGGCAGAGGCTAAGCCACCGTTGCTTTTATGCTCCGCCACCATGATTGGATATTTTTCCGAAAGGTTATAGAGAATTCCGCTTGTTCCATCAGTACTGCCGTCATTGACTGCTATAATCTGGTATGGCATGTGAGTGTGCAAGGCTTCATGGAGAGATGAAATTAGCCTTTCAAGGTTTTGTTCCTCATTGTGACAAGGAAGCATTACAAGACATTTCATCTTCTCTTCTCCAAATACGTATTGTTCTCTAATGTTTAGGGTTTCTCTATTATCAGGTAATTGGCTTTTAAGTCTTTGCAGTTTCAGTTCGTGGACTGTGCATGTATCTAAAGAGAGAGTTTTGAATCAACGATTCTTAGCAACGATGTAGATTTATCATAGCGTGCGCATCGATATTTCAACGCACACCATTCAACACTGCATTATCATTCTATTAAAAACAAGACGGAAGATAACTCTAGAAGACAATTTCGGACGCGTATATATGTGCAGAGTTTCACTTCTGCGCTCATGTGCGTCGTCTTATGTAATTTCTTAAACTTTTGAAAACCTTGGATGGAGTTGCCAGAACCACTGCTAGCACGAAAACTGTGACAGCTGATATTTTCCATCCCAAGTCAGCGTAGGCTTGTCCAGTGAAGGATATTATGACATCGAAATTGCCTGTCTTGTTGATGAAAAAGCCGTTCGCGACGGAATATGCAACAACCGGAGGCACTTCAAGGTTGCCAAAGTAAGCCTTCCACGAGGGATGATAGGTGTCGGTAAATACAAGTAAAAAAGGTTCATCACTGCTAACTTGGACATTGTATTTACCTGGATTGATCCGTTCGTGCGTGATGATGGGTATTGCGCTGGGTTGAAGAAGGCTATCGAGTGGAAGAGGTTCCTCCCCTTTTTTCAGAGAATATAGGATGAGTTCGTCGAAGTACAAATCGCCTACCCAGCTCATGTTAAGCGATTCTTCACCAGCGTTCAGTTCAATAGGTCCTATCTCGTACCATTTATAATATGTAGCGTTTGGGTTGCCAGTTTGGATTGTTCTCGAGACATTTCCAAATTCAAATCTTATGTTGCCAAGATTGGGACCGGTTGCAAGGCGAAGACCAAGCATATATGACGCCGTTTTGGGAACATAGATTTCTTTTGAGAGATAAGTAGAGTATACCTCAACCTCCCATACGCTAACCGAATCTTGTTCCGGAGCACTCGTGAAGTAAAGGCGAACTTTATTTGTGGTTATGGGCTGACTGAATATGTGGTTACGGTTCAGAGCAGCATTACCTTCTACGATTGTTTGGTTGATCCATTTTTCGCCGTCCCATATCTGAACTTGATAATCTTCTGCGTAGGCTGACTCGAAGAAAATGCGCAGTTCCCATATATCTTTAGGCTGTTCCCACTCGATTTGAAACCACTGTGGCATTCTGCCAAATTCTGAAGCCCATCTGGTCATTTCGATTGCGCTATCTCCATCGATTGCATTGCTTGCTTCAAATCCTGAACCTTGAATCGAACTTGCCGAGGCACTACCTTCTAATGCGACATTTTCATATCTGCCTGAGGATTGAATAACAAAGCCATTACTTGCATTGAACGAGGACTGATGGATGTTCCAGCCTTTTAGATGAAGGGCCGGAATCTCCCCAAAAAAGTCTTCTGCTTCACTGACTAGTATCGTCCGAAAATGAAAGGCTTGAAGTAGGTTAGATGCTTCATCCATCTTTTGTTGCATCAAGAATGGAGGAACGATCGCTACTGCATCTACATCGTTATATCCAGGCGAGTGGTTGATTAAAGTCAGTGTATGTTTTCCCTTGTCAAGATGTATTGATCCAACACTCAACCAATCGAATTTTGAGACGGGAAAACTGGCATCAGAAAGTACACTGCCTATTGTTGTATTGTCAACAACTAGTTGAAGTGTGCCCCTTCCAATACCAGAACATACTCTAACCCAAACTTCGTGTTCGCCTTCTTCTTTTGCTTCGAAAGGCATTGTTATGCTGTTGTTTCCCCCAGTAGTGAGAGTACCTCTTGTAAGTTTCCCATAGTCAATCCCTGCTAAACCCACAATCCAGTGTTTCTCTGGATTTGAGGATGGGTAGCCATACTCCTCAAGGGGGGTTACGTAGTCCTCTTCCAATAATAACATCGCCATGTCCGTTATGTCACTATCTGAGATTATTAGATAATCTGCATTCTGCAGGAGATTAGTCATGGAACCAATGTTCTGGTCTAAATATATCAACCCGCACCCTGCAAAATCTAGGTTGGGAACTTTTGAGAGTGAATTAAGGGTTGCTCTTCCACCTAATATTGCAGCGTATCTAGAAACCGCAAAAATGTGTGGAGTCCAGAATTCATTTTCTAGGACAACTGATCCAGAGTAGTTTAGGACACGCTTGGAGCCATATTGTTTGTAGAATATCTCAGCCCATTCGGTTGGTGCATTGCTTGACAATACTACATACCTCACGTCAAAGAGTCCTAATATTCGCAGAAGATCATCTATCTTCCTTTGGTATGCAGAGGAGTACACAAATTCAATGAAGCTCCGAGCTAATGGCTCCCATCCTCCATTTTGTACTACTACTTTATCATGCAGGTAGTAACCTTCACTAGAAATCTCTCGATATCCAGATCCAAGAGGACCCGGTATTATAAAATTACTACCTAGACCCCAAGAACCAACTGTTACTACTCTAAAGTTACCTGGGACAGAGCCGATCCATTGAGAGGAAACTACGTCTTGTTCTGGAAGACTATAAGTCAAAGGAGAACCGAGAAATTGTAGGCCAGACAAACTAGCATTTAGAAGAACTATTCCTATCATGAGGCTGGTCAAAAGGATCTTTGTCTTATCTATTATGTGAGAAGGTAACTCGTGTTTAGCCTTGCGAAGGATGTTTCTGAGGGTTTCTTCCGATTTGGCAACAAGTAGACCCGTGAGAAATGCGCCAGCAAACCATGTCACCATGAACCATCTCGATGTCGCCCGAAAAACGTGCATATACGGGACATTAACAAAAAGCCACTCAAAGACTTCGGGGAAGGGGGGAAGGGTACCTTTAGCGATAAAAGCTGCAATGAAAGCTGATAGAGAAAAGAAGACTGTGCGCCTATCCCTGTATAAGGCGATGGTTGTCAAGGAAATAGGAAAGAACAGAAACAGCATGTGAAATCCTATCTGATTAATAAAAATGTCTAGTATGCCACTCGTTTCCTCTATAGTGTATTGATAGCTTAGAGATAGGTATGCAGGTTTAATATCTAAAATAATCGGCATCAAGAAAAACGAAGACAGAGATATACCGATCGGTATGCTGATTCCCCATACCTTGAAAAAACGCTTCAGCGTGTCTCTTCTTCCTTTGGTTCGACGATTTGGGACTATAATGTATATTAGAAAATATAGTAGCATAAACCAGCCATAGATGTAAACACACTCTAGATGAACACCCGTTATGAAGATAGAAAACATCAAGCCAAGAGAAAAACAATCTTTAACGCGACCGCGCGCACATGCTTTATCAAGGAGAAGAAACAGCAACGGGGCTAGAGCATAGCCAAATAGGAGAGCGATATGCCCCTCCGAAAATTCAGCAAAGACAAATTGGTTTAGAAGGTACACGACAGCGGCGATAAGAGCAGCATTATGTCGTTTGGTATGATGAAAAACGTAACTATACATGGAAAACTCTGCAGTGCAAAACGCAACCAGTGTGAAGAGCTTGATAGCTATTGAGGGGTCACCTACTAAGCTATGAACAAATATAAGAAGAAGGTCAAATAAGCTAGATGACTGAGGGAAACCCAAACCAAACAGACGCCACGCATAGAGCCACCTAAAATCCCTAGCTTGAAATGCTGTCTGCGCGATCCAAGAGAGTGAGTCAGTTCCAGCTGGTAGAGCTGAATGAAAAAGCAGTCTAGACAGAAGGATCTCCGCTAGAAGGATCATAATACTCACATCGACAACGCTTCTTCCGCGCGCGCGCGCAAAGCTATGTATATGGAACTGTATCTTTTCCCGAATACTCTGTTGAATCATATGACGCTCTCCGATATTCCCTGTTCTGCGCGAGCGAAGATGATGACTTCACCAAAATTGACGCCTAGATGAAGCCCAGTGCACGGCCGATGAGAAAAATCCTTAAGAATTTTGAAGTTCGTTTTTTCTAATAGTTGAACTAACTGGTGAGAAGCTAGGAACGATATAACCACTCCCTCATGCAGGTTTATCCTATGGAACGACAGATTTAGTCGACTCATAAAAAGGGAGAACCAAAACAGTAACCACCCAATAATCCTGCTCAAGATACACTGTTCCAACACGAAAAGATCTCCTCCCTTATCACATACTCTGTAAGTTTCTTCTAAAACTTTAGTCATATATCCCTGTGAAAGATTCGGTGTTTCAGCTACCAGATGATGTAATAAGTTTCGCATAAACACTGTCTTGAAAAACTTTGATCGAAAAGGTAGCTTCTCTGCGTCTCCAACTAAAAGACTAATTGTTGGAAACCTTTTATGCGCTTCATGTATGAATGTCTTGCAAATATCGATGCCAACTAAAACGTTTTGCGAACTTGAAATCTCGTGAAGAAAAGCACCTATTCCGGATCCAATTTCAAGTGTTTTCGAATTTGGCTTGTAATATCTTGCGACGATGTCAAGAAAAGGATATTGGTGATAAAGTTTCTTGTAGAAGCTTTTTCTCTTTGCGAAATGTTGGATAGTGGCCTGCTTCAATGTCGAAGTCATTGTGATTTTCACTCAAAGCGTTCTTTATCCCCAAACAGCATAAATAAACTGTTGTCGTACGGAGAAATCTTTCTCGCATAGCCCGCTTCGTATGTTTTGCTCGGATACACAACCATCTCAAACATGAACTCATTTAGGTAGCCTATTCTAACTGCTGGTGAAAAATACCATTCTGATGAGAACGACTCCTGTTCAGGGTCTTCGTAAGCCCACCTGTAATTAGGTGAATCCTCAAACTCGGACCTGAACCATTTCACGAAGTTCGTGTCCAAAACGTTCGTGCAATTGCCGGATTCTATTTCAAATTGAATCTGAGCCAGGTCTTCTTCGATCACTTCCAGAGGGATAAACGGCCAAGTTAGATCTATGAGATAAATTGCTAGCCCGAATTGATCCCATCCATTTATGAAAGCTGCGAACAGTCTTCGGAAGTAAGGTCTCCAATCTTTCACTATCATAAGGCCATCTTGTGGTGAGAGGTTATAGACGATCCTCCGGTTCAGAATTGAATTTGTGATGTCCCTTTGAAAGAACGGAAATGCAACAATGTTTATCTTGTCTCTTCCCTCACCTGGAACTAAAGTGTTATATCTACTAGGATAGTAAGGCATGTAGTAGGCACCGGCTGACTTGAATTGGTCACCGAAAACTTCGTGATTAACAAAGGTAATAGCTCCTTTGACGCTGGGGTACCACAACGAAATGTAGCTTAGTGTATATGCATCAATGTAATATGATTGAACCATCGATGGATAATCTCCAAACGCCTTCTTAAACGCCTCCATGGACTCGTCCACATAGTACAATCGTTTTTCTGGCTCTAATTCGTTGAAGAAAATATTACCAAAGGAAAGTTCAATCTTATCTCCATAAGATGCATAACTCTTTATTAAAGAAAAAATGGTCTGTTCCATGTTAAGTTTTGAAACGTACCAGGTCATCCTCAAGCCTCTAGAATGAACAGCGTCGGCAAACGACCGGATTATGGTTTCATTTGCAAAGCTAACGACTGAAGCTTGGATGACACTATATTTTTGGCCTCCCTCGGCTTCGTCAGTAAGAGTCTGATTAATGTCACTCGAATCGACCCAGTTGTAGATGTAATAAGATTCATCGTAGTCCGAAATTTGAGGGAATATTACCCTATTAAAGTGTAGGGTAGCTAACATAGTCCCTCGCCAACCGTATCCGTAAAGTATCAGGATGTATCTGTCGCATTTATCCTTAAAGAACTCAACCAAAAATACATCGTGATGAGCATCTAGATTTTCGAAGGTATGCAGCGTTTCAGGGATTACTACTCCCTCCCTCGTTTCCAACCAAAAATGTGTGGCATTCTCCTTTGAAACAACTAGAGTTTCTTTTGTATCTTCATAATATTTGACGGCGGCCTGAGTTGAAGGCCCGCCAACGAGAACGACCAAGTTGCCTTGATGAATTGCTTCCAGTTTTGGAAGCCCCCTCGAGTCAATGTACTCGTCACCTACCTGATAATTATATTCGAATGCGCGTATGTGTAAGAAATCCTCAAAAGTTCTTGAGATTTCCTTGGCTGAGAGATAATCTGACAGCTCCATTCCTTCAGGATACAAGAAATATGGGGGCCCAGAAGAAGAGCTTAAGAGCTCTTTGAGCTCGCTCAAAGGTGTGTGCTCTATGGGTGTCGACCTTCTTTGAAAAGTTAGATACGCGAAAACCGTTGTTATAGCAATGGTAACCATAATGAACCCGACCAAAACATGGCGAAGTTTCAATTATTTCGCTCCTTGAGTTCTTTGTCCATTTAACCCGTTGAGAATCCGACCTAAAAAGTTTATATGAACATTCTGATATTTTTCAACTTTGGTTGCTGAAGTACTAGTAGCATGCATGCGCGCACGCTTCTCTGGAAATGCGCGCGCGTTACTGCCTACGCGTTTCATGTTTGAAAAAATTGATAACATAGATGTAACACTATGATAAAATCAATAACGTACCGTTTATGATACGTGGAAAAAGATGGAAACAAAAGATGTGTGCTCGCGTGTACGATTTCAAATAGTCAGAATATTTCTTGTGCCATTCAGGAACAGAGGGCTTGAAAATGCGCGCGCGCGTTTGTTGTCGCTCGTTAAGAAAATTTTCCGTTCTTACCTGTGGACTTCACTTCAAGGACACAAAATGTATGTGAATGCACGAGATAAGACAATTACTCCAACTCTGCTGAATTATGGAGTTTGGGAAATGCATGAAACCGAATTGTTCAAAAGAGCGGTCAGGAAAGGGATGATTGTTGTAGATTTAGGGGCCAATATTGGCTGGTATACGCTAATTGCGGCAAAACTCGTAGGCAAGAAAGGAAAAGTATACGCCTTTGAACCGGAGCCAGATAACTGTGCTTTACTTAGGAAAAACGTGCAATTAAATGGTTACAGCAATGTAATTATAGAACGAAAAGCTGTCCTCGACCGCTATGGATCTATTAGATTATTCTTAAACTCTGACAATCTCGGCGACCACAGAATATATGACTCTCATGACGGTAGGAAATCGATCACTGTAGAAGGTACGACTTTGGATGAGTATTTTAGAAATGAACATGACAACATTGATGTCATAAAGATTGACATTCAAGGTGCAGAGATGGCGGCTCTTTTAGGAATGGACAGAGTAATTAAAGCTAACGAAAACTTGAAGATGTTTATTGAATTTGGCCCTACAGCAATTTCGAGAAGTGGTTTTTCTCCTAGAGAATTTCTAAACAAACTTTTCGAATACGGTTTCAAAATTTATGTCATAGAAATACAAAAAGAATTTACAGAGCAAACGCATGTTGATGAAATTATGGAATCATGTGAAGGCAAAGAGTTTGTGGATTTGTTCTTATCGCGCCCACGCAAACCCGTTCAGCGAGGCTGATAGAAGACATACATATCCATTTCATAGTGTTCTTAAGCTAGCACGCGCGATTATCAGTCAAATTCGATGATGACCCCAAGATACTTGGCGATCGTCCAAAATCTGACATCAGACACATCGTAATCATAGTTAAACTTCATCAAAATAGTCGTTATGCCATTAGGAACAGTTCGCAACTCTTCGAGTAATCCGCCTTGGAGAACATACGCTGCATAGTACGTATCTTCGGCGTTGAGCCCCCATACAATGAATGAAAAGGTGTTGTTGAAATCCTTACAGACAGAGATAATAGCGTAACTTACAGAGCCATCGAATGATGGAGAAAACACACTGCCCAAGTAGGCGGGAGCATAGATTCCTGTCTGGGTGACAATGACGTCACAAAAATCATTGAAGTATTCAGCTGCCAGATTTGCTGTGGGTCCTCCCAAAATGATGATGCCGGATCCAGCAACTTTCTCCCCCCTCCATTCGTCCATAAAGTGAAGCCGACCATGAGGATCGAGATAATCAGAACGGTTCATACCGGTATTCTTCCAAATCTGTAATAGATGTGGTGCATTAGGAACACTACAGTTGTACATGTCAAATCCTAGAAAGCCGACCTTGATACTTTGTGCCATAAGAGTCACACTGTCAAGGTCAATCTCCGCCGCATCACGACCAATAAGAATCCACTGATATTTAGTCTCTGAGCTGACAGCTTCCTGTAGGTCCCAAGGATTGAAAACCATGTCAAGCTGAAATTCTAGCTCATTACTCAAGATTCCATCAACAATTCCATATACTACAACAAATCGTTTGGATGCATTGGGTAGTATGAAAGCATCCCACTCACCAATCACTAACGCGGTTCTTGGTTCAGGGCTAGCAGATTCGTGACCATCTATTGGTTGGTTCCAGTCGCTCCACCCGTAAAGACGGGTGTCTGTAACGTTAGGCCAGTAGGCGGCAAAGCCAGTATAATCTTCTTCTCCGGTGAGCTCCGACGTAACGTAAACAGTAACAACATCATAGTAACCAGTATTATTATGACCAAGCCAACCTAGGGATCGGTAAGGAGTTTCAAGTCCACGCTTCAACATAGCGTAGACCTGATCAGTGCGTCCTTGCTTCGATGTCAGGCTATGCGCCAGCTTGAAATTTACCCTGCGACTTAAACTCAGTTGAAGCGGCCCTACACGATCGGTAGGCTCGAGGAACTTGACGTCCATTAGAATGGTCACATACTTTGACACCTTATTGTACACGATTGTCTGTTTAAGATCAATTATGTTGACATGGTTGTGGAAAATATGGATCAAGGCTTGGCCTACAAAACGTCTTGCCCCATCGTACACGATTTCTAAAGGTTCGGCGAGAATGTTTTGCGTTCGACCGGCCTCAGGAACTCTGTTCTCCAAATTGCTGTAGAGTGCGTGAGCAACGTCGGATTCTATTGTGTTAGTAGCATAATCAAGGTAAGAAAACTGTAGAAGCCAGCCTTCCAGGGGATAATATTCACCTTTCTCGTCTGGGCAGGCAAACGCTTCGTGCCCGTCATAACTTAGGCCTTTACCCATCAGTATTCCATCTTCATAATAGGATCCATTTTGAGGAGTGACTAATTCCCCATACCTTGAAAAGCCAATTTCCAGATCTTTAGTTTTGTAAGGATAATTGTGGTAGCTGTCTGTGCTCAAAACTCCCTTAATAGGATGCAGGTAAAGCCTATCTAGGAGGGGTTGCCGTGGCATCATTAAGGGTGTTACGATTATCAAGAGAAGAACTAAGATCAAAGTCGCTGAGTATTTGATGCTGGTTCCCCATCTTCCATGGCTCAGATTCCTAGCCACTTCTTGTACATACATAAGTGTCTTCACATGGAATATGTCACTCATCCTAGTGGCCACGAACATGATGGCTATCGCCAAAAAAGTAAGTAAGACACTGTTCAGTTGATTAAAACTTTGAAACACGTTGAAATATACCAATAATTTGAACCACACGACAAAATGAAAAACATAAAAAAACAATGCATGTTTGCCAACAAAACTAAAGAAATCCAAAAATCTAGAGTTTTCAAACCAAATGACCAAAACAAACAAAGACACAACAACAAAAACATTGAAAACGACGAAGCTCAAGGACTTATCAACATAGGAGATGTTGTCGCCTAAAAGGACAAGAAAAAACATAATAGGTGACAATAGAAGATCAAACAATAGCAATTGCTTAACTTTCTTCTCCAAAACTAGTTTGGAAAGGAACATGCCCGAGAGGAAAAATGGCAAGATAAACCAAAATGGGAAAAAACGATCAGGAAAGAGATCCTTAGCCCAAAAAGACGAGCTGAAAACCAGAAACATAAGGGGCAAGAATGAAAACTCCACTTTGTAAAAGACCAGCAGCAGCACTAAGGAGGCTAAAGCATAAACGCCAATTGCCCCTAAAATCTCATTTAGTTTCAAGAAAGTATCGAAATTGAAACACCACAGACTCAAAAAAAAGCTTAAAACAAGATAAAAACCATACCGTTTTAAGCCGTTAAGAAGAATTTTTGTTTTGGGGTATCCCTCCTGAAGTCTCTTGTTAACCATAAGCCACAAACTAGCGCCACTCACCAACATGAAGATGGACAACCAATTGAAAGAATTCAGGAAAATGTAGAAGAAATCTCCGTACATTTTAAAGTCCATACTGAAAAAATCGAAGGTTTGAAACGTAATCATCCACAGAACCGCAATGCCTCTAAGTATGTCCACACTTTTGACTCTTTTCAACTGGTTCTACCACGTTTCTATAATCGCTATGAGACTGTTTTGCTCTCATTTATTAACCCAAGATTCTTTTTAGAATTTTGGTGCATGCGCATTTTAAGGATGCTTAGGAAGTTACTATCAGTACTCCTACAATCATGTCGCCAGTCATCTGGTGGCGGCTAAACTCAACGGATAAGACTTCTATACAATCTCTCTGTTTGTTTTGCGGTTTTCTTCCAGCTGAATTCTCGTGCCACATAGTCTCTATTTCTTTTGCCAACCTTTACAGACAGCTGTGCGTTCTCAATAAAATAAATGATAGCGTTGGCCAATTCATTAGGTTTCTTTGGATCTATTAATCTTCCATGGACATCATCTCTCATAACTTCTGGAATCCCTCCCACATTGAAGGCAACAATCGGTTTCCCGGCCGCCATCGCCTCTAGAATTGTCAAACCGAACCCTTCCAGTAATGAGGGTAGAACAAATACGTCGCAAGCATGATACAATTTCTTTAAAGTTTCGTAATCTACGAAACTGGTGAAAGCGACTCGTTCACCTATTCCGAGGGCAGTGGCCAAACTTCTGAAAGGCTCTACTCTTCCCGAACCTGCTATCACCAAGGTCGATTTTGTGCTCTTCGAGACGGTTTTAAACGCCTTTAGCAAGAACGGCAAACCTTTTCTCTTCTCCAATCTTCCAACAAACAGAACAATCGAACCATTTGAGCCATACTTATTTCTCATCTGCAGAATATCATTTTCACCCGGTTCATAATCTTGACATATTCCGTTGTAAATAACTTCAATCTTAGATTCAGGTATTCGATAGATGTTCACTATGCAACGTTTCACGAAATTACTTACAGTAATTACCTTATCAGCTCGAGTGATTACTCTTTTATCGAAATCTATCGTCTCCTTTTCCAACCATGCGGCAATACCAACCTCTCCTTCAGGATTCTGTAACATCTCGAAGCAAGAAGGATTTATCATCTGGAATGTAGAACGAGCTAAATGATGTATGGTAACAACTCTTGGTATCTTGACCAGGTTTTTCGTCAAACTCAGATCGCTCGTAACATTTCCGTGTAATAGATCGAAGCCTTCCAGTGTGTCTAGCTCTTTATAGAATCTTCTTAACTTCAACCAATAAGAAGGGATTTTTAGAAGTGGCCTATCTATGATTGGAATTCTGTGCACAATCAGATCGTTCTCTACCTTTCTGGTGAAGAAGTGTTCGGTAGTCGGTGATATTACATGGACCTCATGGCCTAGTTTCGCAAGTTCTCTGGACATAAATTTCGCATAGACTCCAGCTCCTCCCGTAATCGAAGGTGGATATTCAAAGGATGCGAAGCATGTCTTCATGGAGGTCATCCTAGATTATTTTTCTAAGGGTATGCATAGATGAATAGTCGCAAAGCCACATTCAGTCTATCCCATCACTGTTTTTGGAGCTATTCGTTCTTGATAGAAGGTATGTCCAGTTTGTAATATATTTTAGCACGTGCGTAGTGCGCGTTCGAAACTCATAGCATATGTTCATGGCGACCTCCCACGCGTGTCTAGTTTGTGCGTTTCCTCCTATTCACTTTGTCAATGTTGGTTTCTCCTAAGCACTACATGAATGTCCAGCCCATTGTTATAGGTTATCAATCTCACTTGACTCAATCTCGATCTTTTCAGGAGCTTTGCCACGCTTTTAAAGGAGTAAGATTTGAACCTCACGTTCTTTTTGAATAGAAGAAGTACGGGAAATCGCGCCCACCGATATAAGAGGAGCATGAACCCCCTAAATGAATCGTGCCGGGGAATCTGAACCAACATTATGGGAGCTATTTTCGAAAATTGCCTCAAAGTCTGTGTGCCATTCCCTGAATATTCAAGCACTCTATACGCAACAATCATATCAAAACTATCGTGCTTGAAAGGTAAATGTTCCATATCTGCCTGGATAAACTCCGCTTTGATTCCTCTACGCTTTGTAAACTTGAGCATGCGGCGAGAGATGTCAGTGGACACTGTCCAAGCTTTTCTATACAAGTTTTCAGTAAATATTCCAGGTCCGGACCCTATCTCGAGGACCGAGTGAGGATTATAGGCGCCAATGTTCTCATTAAGCAAATTCAGTAAAATGTTTGTATCCAAAGAGTCTCTTCTGGCGCGATAATAACGCTTTGCTATCTGAGACCAGTATTTAGACGACGATCTCCTCAAAGTCATCGAACCTTCCTATCCAAACACTGCTCCAAGCGGAGCTAAGAAAATCGAGTAAACTTTCAACTCCATTGCATTCAGGATCGTATTTTTTCTGGACCCACGTGTGCATGCCGAAAACTAGAAGCCCACTGCTTGTTATTATTTTCTTTTTCACGTATTCCGCCCACAGATTACCGTCGGTGTTTTTCTGGCCTTGAGACTTGAGCACATGATAATCCATCCTGGCCGACAGCGGAATCTCAAGGACACCATTTATGCTTAAAGGTTTAACTCTGTAGCAATTGCTCGAGTATCTAACGCCTAGTCTTTCTAAGACTTTAAACGTTTCAATATTTGCCTTCAGTCCAGGGCAACGCCAACTTCGCATTTCTACTCCAAGCTTTTTGTGCATGAGACGTTTAACCATACTAACAACCGTCTTCTGCGAGTCACAGGAAAGCATAGACATATTTTCATGGTAGTAACCATGCCCGCCTATTCCATGCCCTCTTCGAGCTACCTCTTCAAAAGCTTCGGAATACAGCTCCAAAACCTTCCCGCAAACGAAGAACTGGGCCTTGACAGAATACTTGTCCAAAATTGCTAAAAGCCTTGGAAGATATTGGAAATACTCCTCCTCAGGATTAGCTGATAATTCCTCTTGCCCACCACATTTCCCATCCCAAGTTTCTACATCAAAGGACAAAACAACAGTCTTCTTTATGCGCCCGCATCTTGGAATATTCAAAACCTTTCCACTGAATTTTGAAAGCAGCCAATAATCCCAGAACCTTAGAGTTCTCCGCTTAAAAAGGAAAAATGGGATTCTCAATACCGACCCTTCATTGTTATTCTCAAGTATTTTATGATAAAAAGGTTTTTAAGAAAACCTTCATGCAAGCACATCTGTCAGACTATGCGAAGCTACTATACAATTTTTGATAATTTTCAGCTATACTTTGCCAAGAATAACGTTGTGCGACGGCTGTTCTCGCATTGACTCCAATCTTCTTCATCTTTTGCTTGTCGGCAATTAGTCCGAGGATTGCTTTCGCTAGAATTAGGGGCTGAGCCGGAGGAATTAGAAAGCCGGTTCTTTCGTTTTCTATGATCTCTGCGGGTCCTCCAACATTTGAAGCAATGACGGGTTTGCCACACGCCATAGCCTCTAAAACCACCTTTCCAAATGGTTCTCCAAGTGTTGGAAAACAGAAAATGTCGCATTTCTGGTAGCATCTTACAATTCGCGTGTGAGGTACAAATCCCTCGAAAAGAACTCTTTCTTCAAGATTTAGAGCTTTTGTCAGAGCCATAAGTCTACTTTTCTCCGGTCCCTCACCAACAATTCTCAGCTTGACATCTCTCCGTTCCCTTGCAACCAGTGCCATAGATCTAATAAGATATTCTACGCCTTTTAGCTCGTACAAGTAACCAACGTAAAGAATTTCATAGCCATCTTTGCGAAACCTTTTCTCTGCAGGTTTGAAAATACCTGTGTCAACCCCTAAAGGTATGACGCTTATTTTTTCGTCATCCACTACCCCTTCGTACAGTTTCCTGACCTTTTGGCTGATCGTTATGACTGCATCAGATTCTTGAATGGTCTTCCGGTGAAGCTTGGACGTGAGTCCCATGATCGTTCTTTCGTCCAGAGGCCTCGTATAATAGTGAGCTGAGAGAGGGCCAATAACAAAGCGATGCTTCCTCGTCTTCCCTGTCAATGCAAGGAGGCTAAAGCTTTGATTATAAACTGCAGGGAACATATGATGTATTATGTTGACCTTCTTCTCCTTTAGAATTCTCGCGCATTTTAAGTAGCTGCGGGTTATGAACTCCGTGTGCCCTAGGTACTTTGTAACGAGGCTGCTCTTAGGCATAATTTTGAAGGATCCAACCTGGTGAAAGTTGACGTTTCTTAATGGTTTTCGAATCCTGACGAACTCTGAAATAGCATCGAAGGAGTAGCCAATCTTCCCCATGCTTTTCAACAACTGATAACAAGAGATCCCCTCGCTGGAAAGCAAATGGTCGGAGAGAACATATGCCGCAGAAGAGACTAACACGCGCACGATTTTTGCAACCTGAACGGGTTTTCACGCTTAATACTAGTGATACACACAGCCAATATGTAGTTTCCCTAATTAAATTTAATCATATATAGTGCGACGTAAGACATAATACACTTTTCGCGTTGTATATCATGGTTGTAGAATTGCGAAGTACAATAGGACACTTGATCAGCAAAACAAACTCTACAACTCTAGTGCTTTTTGTATGCATCTCAATCATCTTATCTTCCTCCGCGCTGATGGCGGTTACAAACGTGATTTTGGTCTATAGGAACGATAGAGCAACTTCAAGTCCTGAACCACCTCCAGAAGAGACCCCAAGTCCAGACCCGAGTTCTGAACCGGCTCTTGGTTGGATCGTGGGCATCGTCACTGAAACTTCAACACCCCGCACCCGGATTAAAGGAGCGACGGTCAAGATCGATGAAACCTATGCCACATCAGATGTTAGGGGATACTATAGAATCGAAGTTCCAGCTCCAGGAAGATACAATCTCACGGCTTCAGCCAACAGTTATTATAGCCAAACTGTTACCGACATCTTCGTCAACATCCAAGCCACAGTCGTAGTAAACTTCTACCTGACACTCGCGCCCTCAGAGTTCGAGCCAGTTGCAGGAAAGCACGATATAGCTGTGTCCAGCATCTCTTCCCTAGATGAAGCATACCAAGGACAGGTTATACTCATCGAAGTGTACCTGTTGAACCTTGGTGACTATGAAGAGATCTTTGGCTTGGCAGTTACCTACGATGAAGGTTCCGTTGGAATCAGAACTGTCTCTCTAGCCTCGAAAGACACGAAAATTGAGACGTTTAGCTGGAACACTTCAGACACCTCTCCTGCACCCTACACAATAACCGCGGAAGCCATCCTTGCTACAGATGAGACTCAAGCTAGTAATACTGCCAACACATCAATTGTTATCAGACCTAGTGTCGGTTGGATTGAAGGTTACGTCACTGACCGTGCAACATCTCTTCCGATTGTGGGCGCTACCGTTTCTGCTGATACTCATATAGCTGCAACCGACTTGTTTGGTTATTATAATATTGAGGTCCCTTCGCTAGGTGCCTATTATGTCATAGTCACAGCAGACGGATACTACAACGAGACCAAGTCGGGGATTTTCGTTGACATCCTAGCCACAGTCAACGTGACCTTCGCCTTAATGCCTATCCCCAAACCGCCCGTGAAGATACACGACGTAGCTATCACTAACCTTTCTGCCCCACCCAAGGTGTATTTAGGAAACATCGTGACCATCAACGTAGGCGTCAAGAATCTGGGAGACTATGAAGAAACCTTTGACATCGAAGTTGCACACGGCACAACCTCCATTGACACGAGAACACTGACGCTAACCTCAAAAGATTCCATCACCCTCTCATTCAACTGGAATACATCAAACATTGCCCCAGACGAATACTGCCTGACCGCAGAAGCAATACTTGAGACTGATGAAAACCCAACTAACAACCAGACTGCCATAAAAATCTCCATCGATTTGGAACAACCAGAAGCCACGTTCACATGGATAGGTCAACATGTCAATCTGACCCTTGCTGAGTGGGCGTACAACCTTTCCTTTCAGAACGTAGTGGTGCGATATGACCCAGACCAGAACAGAAGCATGCAGAACTTAGCTCGATACGACATCAGATTTTGGAGATGGGTTCCCTACTATCTTTTCGAAAACGCGGAAACTGAAAAAGACTTCGCCGACATTCTCCAAGGCGAGATTTCTGCCAGCCCGTCCAAAAGAATATACATTGACGACGTTGACGCGCTCTACATGCTGTACGGCGCTTCGGCACTGTCAAATCTCCTAAAAGCCATAGACAACGTCCAACATAACAACATCATATTGTGCTTCTACATGTCGAGCCAGACACCATACCAAGGACTCTACCAGTTCATCGATCAATATGACTGGAGCAACTTTCACGTAGACATCTACTCTCCACCCAATGTAGACTTTTCAGCTCTAATACCCTTGCTAAATGCCCGAACTCTAGGCACCTATCTTTGGCTCTGGTCATACGGAGGCCTCGGCTACACCTGGAAAAATGTGAGCCTAAACGACATAATCTGCAGATACGGCGACGCAATCAATCATGAAATACAACGCTTCGCTGTTTGGACGGGATATGAGCCAGAAACGCATGAGGTGGGTATGGAGACGGCGAGTCTGTACACACATTCATACTGGTGGAACAAAATAGCAAAATACAACAGAAACTTCCTGGAAGGCGAGCCAATTCCTCGCGACCGAGGTGTCATTCTCTGGTTTGATGATGGACTATTGAACACTTATGAAGCTGCAAGGCCGATCCTAAGACACTATGGCTACACCGGTGTCGTCTCAGCGATAACCTGGATGGCCAGAAACTATGAAAGTGAACGTTACGTTTGGGATGATGACCAATGGAAAGACAAGCCAATCATGATTCTGCAGGAACTGTTTACCATGCAAAACGAGGGATGGGAAATAGTAAGCCACAGCCAAAGCCACCCTCACTTAAGCAGTCTACAAGAATACTTTGCAAGCTGGGAGATCGAAGGAAGCAAGGAATGGATTGACAACCACTTCGGACCCATTAAGAATCCATGCTTCGTCTATCCCTACGGCGAGGTGCATTGGGACTCAATTGTCGATGAACAATACGTATATCAAAGACTTGGGGAGGAAGGCCAAGAACCAAGAATGATCTGGAATCCAAACGACGAATACTACCGCACTCACATTCCCATAGTTGGCACAAGTCTCTCCACAGAAATGATTGACTACTGGCTGAATGAGACAAATCAAAAAGGGGGAATCGGGGTCTTCGCTCTCCACGGAATATATGAGAACCCTGAGCTTGGATCCCAGGAAAACTCGATGGAAAACCTCGAATACCTACTGAAAAAACTCAAAAATGAAGAAATGCCAGTGCTAACCCTAACGCAAGCTACAGAACTCTTTCAAATTAAATCGCAGGGCAGTCTATTCATTGAGGTCTCAGCTGTGCTGAACGACAAAATCGAAGATGTCACAGTTAAGCGCGAGATTATTAATTTCTGTGATCTTCAGAAACTTACAAGCCTTTATTCTAACATTATTCTATGTTTGCATGCACAGATTCTGATCTATTCACTACGTTTGCAAAACAAGCTCCTTAAAGTAGAAAGGGAAACGAAGAGAACAACTAAAACCATGTTAAAGCCGTGCGCGTAAAATCCACGCACCCACAGGAATATAGTTAAACAAACTCTTGGCAACTTCCTCAATCTTTAAAAGTCAAGTCGACCATAAAGCTAAGCATCTGTTTTTTGTGGAATCTGTCTAAGTGATACTTCCTGGGGCATTAGATCACGACTTAAAGGATCTCTGAAACTCTTTCTTAAAAGCTTCAGCAATCATGCGTGCATATCCGGAATTTTTAGTATAGTCTTTTCAGGAAATCTTACAACAATTCCCCAAATTTAACTAAGAGATCTTAGAAAAGCTTTCACGCGTACCCACATGACTATAAAGTCTTCAGGAAACGTAAATAGTCAACCGACATTTCGCAGACCGACGATGTTGTAATAGCTGAAAACGGTGGGGAAATAGATTTATTACTTAATTGTGTATAGCGATAGTCTAAAAGAAGGCTCTAGCATGGGTTTAAGGTCGAGATTGGAAATTGAATATAAAGGTATGTTCTTTTTCGCCGTTTTCTACTTGGTAGCTGGCGTTGTGAACTTCATAGTCCTAGGAATGTATGGGTTAGGCCTCTTTCACGTGGCGTTGGTAGCGGTTTTAAGCTTGATTGCTGCCTTTGGACTGTATCGGCTGCAAAGCTGGTCTTTATGGCTTGTTGTCGGCTTGTTCTTTATCGCCACAACTCATATTGCCCTCATGCTTAACGTCTTCTTGACAAACTACGCAGCAACCCCTGACATAAGCAGCCTATTTGCTATTACTGCATGGACAGTGTACTTCATCCTCACTTGTGTGGCAACAATATATGTTGCCGCAAAAAGAAAGAACCTAAAATAGAAAGCTCTCAATCTTCTAAAGCTTTGAACAGAAAAACGTTAACTTCTTCTCGAGCCTCAATAAATTGTTGAGTCTCCTTTAATTCCACATAGCCATTAGCCTTTGCCAACGTGGTGATGGCGCCTGACTGCCCTGTTGGAACGGGAGAAGCCAGCCATCGACCTTCATTGTCACGAGAAAGAGTAACAGTGACGAAAGTTCGCCGTCCCCGTGCTGAAAACAACTTTGCTGTAACAATCGCCTTCACGGTGGCAAACGGTTTTTCCTCCTTTCCAGCCATCCTGAAAAGTATAGGGCGAACAAGCAGATGGAACATTAGAAGCGAAGAAGTAGGATTACCTGGAAGTGAAAAAACTGGTTTACTATCTATGATTGCGACTGCAACGGGCTTTCCAGGTTTGACAGCCACACCGTGAACCACCAACCCAGGCTTCCCAAGTTTGTCTATAATTTGTGGAACAACATCTTTTGGTCCAACAGAAACTCCGCCCGAAGTTATAACAGCGTCTGCAACGTCTATTACTTTTCTCAGCGTCTCCTTCAATAGTTCTTCGTCATCGTCTTGAACGATTCCAAAGCCAATTGGTTCTCCACCGCTTTCTAAAACCGCTGCAGCTAACGTGGTGGTGTTTATGTCGTAGATTTTTCCCGGAGGCAAAGGCTTACCAGGCTCTACAATTTCCGCTCCTGTTGAGACAATTGCAACTCTAGGCTGCTTAAACACTTTCACCTGCATGACCCCTAATGCAGCTAACACTCCTAACTCGCGAGAAGACACGCTAGTTCCACGCTTTAACACGGTTTCATCTTTGTGGATGTCCGAGCCCGACGGCATTATGTTTTCACCCCTCGCTACAGGCTTGTAAACTAGAATTTTTCCATCTTTCTGTGTAGTATTCTCCACCATGGCGACCGCATCTGTATTAGTAGGCAACGGCGCACCAGTCACAATCTCTACTGTGCTGCCTCTTTCCACAGTCAAACTTGACATTTCACCCACATTCACATGTCCCATCAACCTTAACGCCGCCGGACTGTCCTCTTCTGCGCCAAACGTGTCTTCAGCTCTAACTGCGTAACCGTCCACAGTTGAGCGATGAAATGGTGGAACGTTAATAGGAGAAGCCACATCTTCAGCTAATACACGTCCAACAGCTTTCAGCAAAGGAATCTTTTCAGTTCGAAGAGGTTTTGGAGAAAACGCTTCTTCAATTCTCTTTTTCGCTTCGTCTAAACTAAGCAGTTTTTTAAACATTTTCTCTTTTTTCTCCCGTCACATTGTCAAAAAGATGAACAATGATTACCTCGTTTTTTCTCAAGCCTTCTCTATCTTCAGGGATGATTACGTAGCCGTTTGCTTTCGTCATTGTTGTGATGATGCCAGAACCTTTAACGCGAATCGGCCCAGCTAAAAACTCTCCGTCCTTTTCCACAACTTTCACTCTAAGGAAGACACGCCGCCCCAAAACTCCTGCAACTCTCCGCGTTAATTTAGCCTTCAACTTCACCCTCGCGCCATTCCTCGTTCCCAGTAGTTTTTGAATAAGCGCACGAGCGAAAACTTCAAACCCTATTACTGCAGCCACAGGATTTCCAGACAAAATTATCACTGGTTTTCTGTGCACAACAGCAAGCGCGGTCGGCATGCTTGGACGCATAGCTATCCCGTGAACGACAACGCCATGACGCTTCATCTGTTCAATTATTTTAGGCACCAAATCATGGACACCAACACTTGTTCCACCAGTTGTAATCACCATGTCTGCCTTTGCTAAGCCCTCGCTAATCTTCTCTCTGATCTCATTTTCATCGTCCTTTGCGATGCCGAGACTAAAAGCCTCGACCCCGAGTTCAGCACACATACCTGACAATATTATGCTGTTAACTTCAACAATTTGATTCGGCTCCAACTTGTCTCCTAGCGCGACTAGTTCGTTGCCTGTTGCCAAAATTGCAGCTTTCGGCTTTCTCACAACTTCAATCTTCTCCATCCCTAGCGCAACCAACAAGCCTAAATGATATGGAGTCAGTTTTACTCCTGCCGCTATCACAACTTCACCCTTCTCTACATCTTCGCCTTTCTTGGAAACATTGGCGCCAGGCGTTAAAGAAACGAGAACTCCGATTCCACCATCCATCTTTTTTGTATGTTCCAGCATCACGACCGCATATGCACCTTTTGGAAGGATGTTCCCTGTCCAGATTTCCTTTGCCTCTCCGTCTTCTACAACTTCCTTCTCGACAAGGCGGAGAGTCTTTGGTTGAAATTGTGAGGCTGCAACAGTGTCTTTTGCTTTTAGGGCGTATCCATCTACTGCTGAACGGTTAAAAGGAGGCAAGTTTATTTGTGCAATGATTTCTTTGGCTGTGACTCGCCCCAGCGCTTTTTCTACTGGAATGAAAACTGTGTTTAATCGTTTTGGTTGAAGTGTTTCGAAGAATTTTTCCAAGGCTTCATTGACGGGTGTAAGCTCTTGGAATCCCTTAAGTCGTACCAACTAAGCGCACCACTTCATTGCAAGAGAGCATTGCAGAAAAACTTATCGTAGAACACTGGCGCTTTTCAACTTTTGGAAGAATATGTAACGCATTTTTTTGGCGTCTTCGCCAGGAAGTGAAGTTTCACTAACAATCACTGGTTTCAAGCCAAGATTAACTATAACCCCTGCTAATAACTCGAATTTCGGGCCGTAGCCGGGAGTGCCTAAATGGTGATGCCGTCTTTCTCCACGGAAAGTGTATTCGATTAGCGAGAAGTGGCAGTGAAGGTTTTTGGCAGCTGTGGTTCCAAGGCGATTTTCTATTTTTTCTACAACCTGTTCGAAGTCATTAGCAGCTCTGAGGTTGCCTCTTCCTCTCGCGTGGATATGTGCCCAGTCGATGACTGGCTGAGTTTGTTCTACATTTTCGCATATGGTTAAGATTTCCTCTAGGCTTCCAAGTTGGGCAAGTTTGCCTGAGGTTTCGGGTCCAAGGTTAACTTTTATGTTCATTGACTGCATGGTTTCTGCGATTTCTTTGAGTGTCTTTATGCAGTTTTGCAAATCTTTTTTGTGGGATTGTTTTTGGCTGTAGTAACCTGGGTGAAACACCATTGTGTGGGCTTTCATCCATTGGGCAGCGGTGGCGCAGGCGATTAGGCGTTTTTTGCTCGCTTCAAGTGTTCCTTTGTCGCTGAGGAGATTTATGTAGTAGGAGCCATGCATTGTCAGCCAAACATCGTGTTTTTCAGCGTTTTTTCCCAACTTTTCTGCTTCTTCTTGCTTTATTTGGGGTTTTTGTCCCCATCGCACCGCCCCGTATTCGAGCGTGTCGAGTCCTTGTTCTTTCAGAAGACCGGGCAATTCACTAGTTGATGCTTTTAATTCTTTAAACCAGAAGGGAATTCCTGCAGGGCCAAATCTTGGTCTGTCAGGCATGGTTGTTTACCGTCTGTAACGGCGGTTCTTGATGTATTGGCTGTAACTGAGCGTTGCAATAGCTATGATCCAAGCGGCGGCGTTTTGAATTATGAGGTATTTTTCGGTTGGGTTGAGAGAGACGAGGCCGCTTGTTATGGCGGATGCTGCTGCCTCAAGCGTGTTACGGAATGTAGGTGCGGCGGCGATTAGTGCGTTGTGTATTGCTGTTGCTACGGCGCCTATTGGTGGGATAGTGTTTGCAATAGTTTCAGAGGCTTTTATTGTCGTAGTGACGAAGCTGAGGAAGACTGTGTTCCAATGGTAAAAGTCGGCGGTGGCGGTGGGGATGATTTTTGGGTAGGCTGCGATGGTGACGAGGGTAATTATAATGATAAAGGTAAGTGTAATTGTTGTAGCGCTTTTTATGATGGCCTTTGCTAGGGTTATTCGTTGTTTAATGTAGGCTATGGCAGGAGTTTTTAGAATTTTGGTTTTGATTTTTCGTGTGGCTCTTCGAATTTTTTTGTGGAATTGCCGTAGGGGTTTTAGGCGGGTGGATTTTTGTGTTTGCGGTTTTTTTGGTATTTGGGTCTTTTTGGGGATGTTGGCAGTGTGGGTTGCGAGATGAGTGAAGCTTGTGGTGAGGGTGACTATGACTGCTGCGGGGATTATGTGGTATAGTAGGCTTATGGTGACATTGAGGAGGGATAGGGTGGTCGCTGTTGGGTCTTTCGCTGCTGTGGGGATGGCGAAGGTGATGATGATGAATTCTACTATGATTGTGAGGATGATGAAAAGGAGTATGGCTAGGAGGTTTTTGGGTGTAGTCCAGCGGAATATGAGACGTTTTCGTTGTTGGATGGCCATTTGTTTTTTCACTTGTTGCGGTTTTGTTTGTAGTAGGGGCTGGGGTTAAATATCAACTTTACCATGCGCGCACTGTTCGAAGACTAGCTGTCTATAGAAGCTGATGGTTCATATTCGAAACCTCCTGAACGAAGATAAGCATATGCTAGACTAAAAATCATGAAGGCTAGAAAAGTGACAGAAGCAAAATATGGTTACTTTTTATCGTTAGTTGCGAGGTTAATCAATGTGTTCCTTAGTTCTAGTCTAACTTGGCTGTTTGGCGAGAGTAGCTATGTTTTGCTCATTTTAGGCTTCTTGATTATAATAGGCGCCATTCTGATTGAGAAGCAAAGGTTTAGAATCGCAGGCAGTGTATTGGCACTATCTTTTTCTATTCCTTACATTGTTTACTGGTTCTTAATCACACAAGGAATATCCACGCCATCACTCTTTTAGTCCTCAATTACAATCGGTTCAATCTTAGGAATAATAGGCAGCCCTCTCGGTTTAACCAAGAAATAGCTAATCCTACTGCGCGCTCGACTGTAATGTTTAGAACCAAAGAACCCAAATTACTATTCCAACGAAAGCCAGTATCAGCATTACAATTATGAAAATGATTACTGCAAATATGCTAATCGCAAGTGCTTTCAACCATCCGCAGTCAAAGAAATGTTTCACCAAAGCCAGCCAAATTACCAGTTGAACGACCGCGCCCACTAAACCTGTAATAAAAACTCCAAGTAGTGCTCCAACCACCGTGCCGATTATAACTATCCAGACTGCGTCAGCGAGCTTTGCTTTCTCTTTTCCGACAAGCCCTCTTCCTGATAACCAGAGAACTGGTGAAATTACAATTGTGTTTATTACAACACCAATAACAAGCGCTGTCAAATCAGCTGCCAAGCCACAATTCCTCCAAACTGAACTATCAATCGAATGATTGTATTTATAATTTTTGCGCGCACATAAAATGGGGTATGCTGGGGATATTTCTCTCGAAGAGAGTTCCAGCCAGACTATCCATCCGAACCGTCAAAGAACTAGAAAATACAGTTTGTGCTTAATTTTAGGATGTAGAAAAAAGGAGAGTTGCTTAGTATTCTCCGCCTTCAGGCATTTCGCCTGCGCCTGGGCCTGGGCCTTCTTTTGGTTTTGTCGCAGCTATTACGTCGTCTATGCGTAGTATCATAGACGTGGCTTCTGTAGCAGATTTTATCGCCTGTTCTTTCACAGCCACAGGTTCTATTACGCCGCTAAGCTCCATGTTGATGATTTTGCCCGTGAAAACGTTTACTCCCATAAGATGCCCTTTCCGTTTTTCGTGGGCAGCTCTCAAACCTACGAGAATGTCGATTGATTCCAACCCTGCGTTTTCTGCTAGTGTTTTTGGCACAATTTCCACAGAGTCTGCGAAAGCTTCTATGGCTAGTTGTTCTCTTCCACCGACTTTTGTGGCGTATTCGCGGATTTCCTTTGCTATTTCTGCTTCGATTGCTCCGCCGCCGGGGACTATTTTGTTGTTTTCGATGACATCTGAGACCACTGAAAGGGCATCATTCATTGCACGTTCAGCTTCGTCAACCATGCGCTCCAAGCCTGCACGGATCAGGATTGCTACTGAGTGGGGTGTTTTGCATTTCTCTACGAATATCATTTTGTCGTCGCCGACTTTGCGTTCTTCTGCGAGACCAGCAGTTCCCAAATCTTTCGACTTGAGGTCTCCTAAGTTTGTGACGATTTTTCCGCCGGTTGCTCTGGCGAGTTTTTCCATGTCTGACTGCTTTACTCTTCTCGCGGAGAGGACGCCTTTCTTAGCCAAGAAGTGTTGCGCCATGTCGTCTATGCCTTTCTGACAGAACATTACATTCGCACCTGAGGCGACGATTTTCTTAACCATGTCTTGGAGCATGTGCGTTTCTTGGTCTAGAAATGCTTGCATTTGTGTTGGGTCTTTGATGCGTATTTCGGCGTTGAACTCGGTTTTTTCGACTTCAAGGGGGCAATCAAGTAGGGCAATTTTTGCCTTTTTTATGGTTTTCGGCATTCCTGCGTGGACTACTTCTTTGTCGATTATGATGCCTTTTACAAGTTGGCTGTCGAAGAGGCTTTTTCCTTCTTTTTTGGTGATTTGGATGTTGTCTATGTCAGCTATCCATCTTTCTCCGCGTTTTTCGGCAATCTGCATCACAGCGTCGATGGCAATGTCTGCTAATGTTTCCCTTGCACTGCCTACTGCTTTGCTTCCCATACTAGTTAACGCAACTTTTCTGAGTGTTGCGCGGTCTTTTATGTCTACTGGGATGCCTATTTTGTTGAGGAGTTCTACTGCTTTTTGCGAGGCTTTGCGGTAGCCGCTTACAATTATAAGTGGGTGGATGTTCTGCTCTAGGAGAGCTTCCGCATGTTTGAGGAGTTCGCCTGCTAGGACTACGGCTGTTGTTGTTCCGTCGCCAACCATGTCATCCTGGGTTTTAGCTACTTCTACCATCATTTTTGCCGCAGGGTGTTCAACATCTACTTCGTCGAGGATGGCTGCGCCGTCGTTTGTTATCGTTATGTCGCCTAGCGAATCAATGAGCATTTTGTCCATTCCGCGGGGTCCTAGTGTAGAGCGGAGTACTTCACCTATTATTCGTGCTGCCATTATGTTGTTTCTCTGAGCCTCTCGTCCACGTTTCCTGCCGGTTCCTTCTTTAAGAATTAGTATTGGTTGTCCGCCTTGAGTGGTCAAATAAGCCATTTCTCATGTCTCCATAATAGTAAGTTCTAGAGTAAGCAATTTCAACGAAAATATAAACTTTACTCCAAAGGATTCTGTAAAGTCTTCGGTTGACTAGACTCCCTGTAAAAAATCGGTTGATGACTTTTGCAGAGTGCATTATAGTTTGTTTTTTCTTATACCGATTAATAACAATAAATGTCCAAAATCCAATTACCAAAATGGAAATACCTAAAACAAACCATTTCTTAAGCGTAGGATTTTCAGAAGGACGAATCACCCATAACAAAATAATTAGAATGCAAAGAGGGAGAAGTACGGCGAAAGTCACATACATCCTTGACGAAGGAAACTTATATTTGCCCTGCATACTTCTTCATTATCTAATGCTTGTGTTTTGGATTAAAGTCTTCCACTTGTTCTTTCCTTTAACTTCGATTCCGCAAGCAATTGTCCTTAAGAGATAAAACCTGTAAAGTGATTGAACAAATATAGGATCAGAGAATCTAAAGATACACCACCCAAAATTCTGTTACAGAAGCACTCATATTTGAAGCTTATTAGCCACCTATTAAAAACCTATTAGAACAGCCCAATCAAAACGCCACACAATAAACCAACATCGGGCAACGCTTAAAAGCCATACACACAGCAATACTACACTCACAATAAGGCAAGTCAAAAAAGCCATAAACAACAAAGCCAAGAGATGAAGCAAAATGCCATTCAAAAAAGGAGACTTTCTACTAATCGAATACACAGCCAAAGTAAAAGAAACAGGAGAAGCATTCGACACTACTCAGGAAGATGTGGCGAAAAAAGAACGACTATACAAGGAAGGAGAAATCTACGAGCCAAACCTCGTAGTCGTCGGCGAAGGATGGGTACTTAAAGCATTAGATGACAGCCTCTCATCCCTACAACTAAAAAAGCCAGAAACAATCGAAATTCCACCGGACAAAGCATTCGGCCCCCGAGACCCAGAAAAACTAAAGATGGTCCCGCTAAGAAGGCTCAGAGACAAAGGCATAACACCTAAACTCGGAATGCGCGTTGAATATGAAAAGAAACTAGCCACGATAAGAACGGTTGGAGCAGGCAGAGTAACACTAGACTTCAATCCACCCCTCGCAGGCAAAACCCTAGTCTACGAAGTAACAGCGAAGAAAAAACTTAGAACACGCAAAGAAAAAATATCCGCATTAATCCACCGAAGAATACCTGTAGTTAATATTACAAAGTTCAAGCTAGGCATCGAAAAAACTGATGTAGTAATACGAGTTCCAGAAGAGGCATTTTACATAGAAGGTCTCCAACTAGCAAAAAGAGGCGTAGCCACTGACATACAACGCTTCTTCCTAACTATCACAAAAGTAGAATTCGTTGAAACATTCAAAAGCCTCAAAGCAACAGAGCCACAAAAAGAAACGTTGACGAAGAAGAAGCAAACAAAAAAAGCAAAGAAACCACGAAAGAAATAGGACAATTTCAGCTTTTATATTACCCTAGTTTTCTTCGCAAGCGCCTTAGCCGATTTATAAGTCAACTTTTTTTCGTTCAAAATAGTATACCGCTCTGACCTAACGGTTCTTGCTTTCACCAAAGATTCTATAACATCCTGAGGTTCAACTTCAAGTTCTTCAGCAGTTGTCGGCGCTCCAACCTTTTCTAACTTCGATTTAATGCGGCGCCAATTCAATTCGTGCAAGCAAGCCATCATTATAGTGCCAACGCCTGCCTGTTCCCCATGCATTGCAGGCTTGGGTGCAATTAGGTCTAAAGCGTGGCTGAACAGATGTTCTGAACCGCTGCTAGGTCTGCTACTGCCCGCTATACTCATAGCAACGCCACAGCTTATGAGCGCTTCCAAAAGAACCCTTAGCCCTTCCTCATTCCTTGGCTTAATTGATTCAGCGTTTTTTGCAACGAGTTTTGCGCTCATCAGCGCCAAGCTTGCAGCGTATTCACCGTAATATTCATTTTTTACTCTGTGTGCAAGATGCCAGTCGCGGACCGCGGAGAATTTGGCAATAACGTCACCACATCCGCTGGCTGTGTAACGGTGAGAAGCTTGAACAATCAAGTTTGTGTCAGCAATTATAGCCATAGGAGCCTGTGCCATAATAGAATAAGGCTTCTCTGATCCCTTGATTGATGCTAGAGAACTCGCAATACCATCATGCGACGCGTTAGTGGGTACACTTATAAAGGGAATGCCTTGCTGTGCAGCGCTAAGCTTCGCAACATCGATTTTTGTGCCACCTCCAACTCCGAGAGCCACTTGAGGCTTTGTTTCCTCTATTTTCGCTCTGACAACATCCACGTCCTTCATGGTAGAAGAGGACACAAGTAAATGACCTACATTGATTCCAGAATCCTCAAGTAAGTCGATAACCCTATGTCCTGCAACCTTGTATGTTATAACACCTGTCACTACAAAAGCAGACTTTGAAAATCCAAGCTTTTTACAAATTGGCACAACAAGCCCTAAAGTATCATTTCCAACTACGACTTCTCGTGGAAGCTGCATCTGATGAAGCTTCATAGTCAAAGCAAATCACTATTCCAGCAAACTTGGTTTTTGCATCTGCTAGTAATATTCACGAAGTCCTTTTAAATAACTCGGTAATGTATAAATGGCAATTAACTTCCTTTGGAAGATAATCGCAAAATAGCGTTTTCGATTTTCAAGGAGAACATGGAAGTGCGTGAAACATCAAATCAGTTAGTCCTTAAAGGTACTACCACCGTAGGTGTCGTCTGTAGTGATGGCGTAATTCTGTCCTCAGACACCCGCGTAACAATGGGCACTTTTATAGCCCACAAAAAAGGAAAGAAAATATACAAAATCGACGACCACATTGCTATAACAATATCAGGAAGCGTCGCAGATGCACAACAAGTTGTTGATATACTTACAGCAAATGCACGACTGTACAAAATGAATATTGGAAGACCAATTCCAATAAAAGCCGCTTCTAGACTAGTCGCAAATATTCTATTCTCATCTCGCTATGCCCCATTGATTGCTCAAATTCTCATCGGAGGAGTCGACGATACAGGTTCTCACGTGTTTTCGCTTGATCCTCTAGGCAGCTTAACAGAGGAAAAATGTGTTGCTACAGGTTCAGGTTCTCCAGTAGCTTATGGTGTTCTTGAGGATAAATATCGAGAAGGAGTTTCTACAAAGAAGCTGCTACCAATCGTTGTTCATGCCGTGAAAGCAGCTATGAAAAGGAACACGGCAAGTGGCGACAGCTTTGATGTAAGCTTAATTGATAAAGAAGGCTACCGCGAACTAGATGATGGAGAGAAAAACGACATAGCGGAGACGGTGTCTGAGACGAGGAGAAAAGCGTGACAACCGCTGGCAAGAGCAAAGTCGAGATAAGCCAAGCAGTCTTACAACATATACCTGAAAAGGCAGAAGTTACTAGGATAGAATTTGAAGGCCCAGCATTAGCGGTCTACACAAAAAGACCCGAAATTCTGATTGAGCAGAGTTCCATTATTGCAGACATAGTTAGCTTAATTCGCAAGAGGATAGTTGTGAGAGCCGATCCTTCTGTGAGATTACCTGAAAAAGACACAATAAGGATTATAGGAAAAGCGGTTCCTAAAGAAGCTGAAATTACAAACATAAACTTTGACCCAAGCCTTGGCGAAGTCATAATCGATGCGAAGAAGCCAGGTCTGGTCATAGGAAAGAACGGGGCGGTATTGCAGGAGATTGTAAAGGAAACAAGATGGCGCCCTAAAATCTTGAGGAGTTCTCCTATTGCATCAAAAATCATTAGTCACATGCGTCACTATCTCCACTCAGAAACCAAAGAACGTGAGAGGATACTGCGCAATATAGGTGAAAGAATTTTTCGACCCATGATCCATGAAGTAGGTGACGTAAGAATTTCAGCTTTAGGTGGATTTCGAGAGGTTGGTCGTTCAGCGATTTTCCTACAAACAAGAGAAAGCCAAGTGCTTTTAGATTGTGGCATTAACCCTGGCTCAACCAACCCTCTCAATGCTTTCCCACGGCTCGACGTACCCCGATTTGACATAGATACCCTCGACGCTGTAATCATAAGCCATGCACACCTTGACCACTGTGGTTTTCTCCCCTTTCTATTCAAATACGGCTATGACGGCCCAGTTTACTGTTCTGCCCCCACATCAAATCTCATGACTTTGCTTCAATTAGACTATTTAGATGTCGCAAGTAAACAAGGTTCTACAGCCCCTTATAATCAGAAAGATGTCCGTAAATGTGTTCTTCACACTTTGCCGTTGCGTTATGGCGCCGTAACTGACATATCGCCTGATATTCGTTTGACTTTACATAACGCTGGACATATTCTAGGCTCTTCAGTAACTCATTTACATATTGGAGAAGGATTGCATAATCTTGTTTATACGGGAGATTATAAATACGGAAGAACAACTCTTCTCGAAGCGGCAGCCACAGAGTTTCCTAGAGTAGAGACAATAATAACTGAGAGTACATATGGGGCTCCTCAAGATGTTATGCCTTCAAGAATTGCTGCCGAAGAAAAGCTTTCGTCAATAATAAATGAAACATTAGAACGCGGCGGAAAAGTTATAATTCCGGTGCCTGCAGTTGGTCGAGCTCAGGAAATTATGTTGATTATTGACGGTTATATGAAAAGAGGATTAATGAAAGAGGCTCCAGTGTTTATTGAAGGAATGATTTCAGAAGCCACTGCAATTCACACAGCCTATCCGGAATATTTAGCTAGGGAGGTTCGAAACAGCATTTTACATGAGGGAATAAACCCGTTTCAATCTGACTACTTTACTATAGTGGAGCATCCAAGCGCTCGAGAAGAAATAGTGGAAGGAGAACCAAGTATTGTTATGGCAACTGCAGGCATGCTTGAGGGCGGACCTGTGATTGATTATTTCAAGCGATTAGCCTCTAACAAACTTAACACAGTGATATTCGTCAGTTATCAAATTGAAGGTACTTTGGGGCGTCGAGTGCAAAAGGGATTGACCGAAACTCCTATCGTGAACAATGAGGGCAGAGTCGAAGTTATAAAAGCAAGACTTCAGGTTGAGTCAATTGAAGGCTTTTCAGGGCATTCAGACAGGAGGCAGATTATTAATTACATTCATCGCGTCACGCCAAGGCCTGAGAAGGTAATAGTTTGTCACGGTGAAAAGACAAAGTGTCTAGGCGTCTCGAACTTTCTTAGAAGAAGATTTAAAATTGATGCGGTGGCGCCTGAAACTTTAGAAACTCTTAGGCTGCGGTAGAGACTTGTTCTTGAGGTGCAACGGGTTTTTCTCGCCAAATTCGTACGCCAGAGGGAGTGATGACTATTCGTTCTTCTCCTAATCGAGCGATGTCGCCGTCTACTGTTTTAACAAATTCGCATAACTCATTTACAGCTTTTTTGATGTCTTTGATGCTTTTGTTTGCCAGAGGGCTTACTTTGACTATAATAATGTTGCCTGATTTGACTTCGCGTTTTATTGTGTCCAAGTCGGAAAGGTTTCTGAGAGGCATCGCCTTCAAGTAGATTTTGGGAATTTGATTTTCAGAAGCGCCGCTTTCTTTAGAGGTTTCTGATTTTCTGTTATGACTTCGAACGGTCTTTTCTAAGCTTGACAAAAGAACACTTTCCTCTATACTATTTTAAGAGTTTCTCAACTTTTAACATTTCTTTTGCTCAAATTATTCCTTGATGTATAATCTATTGTTTTACTCTGGTTTTATAATACTTGTGTCTCTGAAATCGGTATTTTTCATCAAGGCTAAAACAGAATGTTGACTACGTTCTCTTTTTCTTTCTATTCTATATTTGAAGACTATCATAGGGGGAGGAATCATGAAGATATGAAATAGAATTGTTATGATGGAAGAGGTTTTGCTTCGATTCTTAGTTGCTTTTCTATTTGTTTTGCAAGCGTCTCTGCGTTTCGCCCTCGGTAGTTATCAGTTATGACCAGCTTTGGCTTGCTTTGCCTCACGTATTCTAGCAAGCCTTTGAAGTCGGAGTGATCGCTTAAGGCTACTACATACTCCTTTTCACCCGTTTGTCTACAAGGCCTGTCAAACTCCCACCCGCTCACACACACTCTAAAGCCCTCTAAACCGACTTTCTTGCGCCAACTCATATGGTAAAAAGCAACATAACGCTCTTGTTCTTGGAGAGTAGATTGTAGTGGATGTTTAGTTTGGAATAAAGGTCTACAAATTCTCGCTCCATGCTTCTGATGGATTTTCGAGATTCGAAGAATCCTTTCAGGCATTATGAATGGCGCTTTAATTCTTGCTTCGTGTAGTATCTGCATTACTTCTTGAAGTTTTCCATGATAACCGAAAACATAGACGGGGCCTTGTTTCAATCCTTTCTCAACAATGGACATTAACATTTGTTTCACTTCGTCTTCGAAGTTTCTTGTGTGCCATGGACTGCCATATGTGGCCTCTATTACTAGGATGTCTGACTGGATGACAGGAGTGTTTGTGATTCGAAAGTCGCTTGTGTAGAGAATACGTGTTTCCTCAGCGTCTTCCACTAGCACTTGTGCTGCTCCAAGAATGTGGTCAACTTTGTGAAGCGTTAACTGTTCATCGTTGTAAGTTAAAGGCTTGTCGTATTCGATTGCTTTCACATTTCCTCTTAAAAGCAAGTATGGTCCTTTCATAATGTCGATTAAGTCTTTAGTTGCCGGCGTCATCACCACAGTGTCGCAGTTCTTTAGGCTTTTTTGCAACCCGGTCATGTGGTCGGCATGGGCGTGTGTAACAACTCTTAAGGGCCTTGTTTTTTCAAAGGCGTCGCAGGCAACATACTTTCCTAAAAGGATTGCACCTCTCTTTGTTACGTCTGCTTTCAAGGACATTCTCCTGTAAGGTAACTAAACGGCACTATTTGTTAGAAGGCATTAAAATCGTTTATTGCGGTGATCTTGTATGTCAACTAGGCTAAGTCTTGTACTATACGCTTCTAACAAGCTGTGAATGTAGGTTTGATGGCGTGTAGGTGGTGCTGCGCCTTCCTAGATCTATTCGGATACAGTTAGATGCCAGACATGAAAAGCAAATGAGGTGCGTGTATGTTTCTGTCAAGCTCAAGGTTATGTGTTAGTTTGAATCTGAAGTGGGAAGTGTGTAAAGGAATATTGTTTATTGCTACAGAAGATTTAATACGATACTACCATTACATACAAATCCAAACAGAGGAGAACATGAAAAAATGCCTATAGGATTATCCAATAAGCCTCAACTCACTGGAATTATTATTCTGTTCGCCGGAGTAGCTCTCTTAGCTTTCACTTTCATAAACGCCTTTTTATTCCTTCAAGAACCACTCGGTATAGTCGCTACAGGCGACTTAGCAAGGGTTTTCGGTGAGGCTCTAGCCCCTCTTATTCAAGCATGCGTACGTTTAATGTATCTCGGCATCATGGGATGGATAGGTTCGCTACTAACTATCAGAGGCATCCCATTAGTAACACACAAATCTGTTCCTGTTGCTACGCCAATAGCGGCAACTCAAGCTAAACCACAACTGGTAAAACAGCCAAAACCAACTCCGCAACCAAAGCTACAGCCAAAGCCTACTGCACAACCACCGCCAAAACCGCAACCGAAACTAACACCTCAACCAGAAGCGCAGCAAACACCGACAGCACAACCGCAGCCAGCTCCTCAGCAACCTAGACAGGAGCCACAGTCTCCGCTTCCAGCCCCACAAGAACAAACATCTCAACCTATACCAGAACCCAAACAAGAAGAACCTAAAGCAGTACTCATTCCACCTGAAAACCAAAGGGAAGAATAAGCCCAAATGAACGTGCCAATACGGGCGCTAAGCTGGGCCACACGTTTCTTCTGGATAATGGTCCTAGCTTTTGCCGTAACATGTGCCTACTCTGTCACATTAGTTCGTGTAAACTTCGGCGAACCAATCTTGACCTCTACAGAAGAAGACTTCACTGTAACATTGCCGATTATCTTTGACAACAAAGGCTACTACAACATAGCTGATTTCAACGTCACAACACTCATTGTAGACTATGAAAATAGGCAAATTTCAAAAGCTGCTGCTTACATAGCGCAAATTCCTCCTCAAAATAACGCAATTATCTTTCACAATGTTAGTTTCAACGTAAATGAAATTATGACGCGAGTAGACTATCTCTTTGATGACTCAAACTTCACTCTTTACGGTTCAATCTACTTGAACTATGCTAATTTAATACCGTTTGGATTCGAAGCAAACGCAACAATACCTTGGGGCGCGCCACTTTTTAATTTCACTACTGATATGCCTGAATACAGCGCATATAACACTACGCATTTAGGAGTAAATGTGCCAATCAGCTTCCAAAATCATTCACCTTACTTCACCGTAACTGGAACAATACGGATTGAGATTTTCAATGACAGAAACCAACTAATGGGAGAGGACACTGCTTCAATAGATGTCCCATCCAACGCGGATTATGACAACGAGATTGGAATGTTGGTTAATGCAGGAATGCTTACAGAGAGAGGACAGATTCGTGTTTATGTTGAGACTGAGATGTTCGATTATGGTCCTATGGTGATAAACTATGGATAAAGTAGTAAAGGAAAAAGACGGCAGGTTTACGATGAGGATTATGATACCACGATTCTTTAAAGCATTGTTTAAAACAGCGATTACTTACCTTCTCTATGTCGTCTTTTCATCGTTCCTGATTCCTTTTGAAGGTTTTTATGACTATCAAGCGCTCTTTACAGCCTTGATCGTTTTATTCTTATTCTTTGTCTTCGTAATCGAACTGGCTCACGGCACAGTTTTTCAACACATCTTCAGCATAGCGAACTCTTTGATGATGGTGCTTTACTTCAGCTACGTTCTAAACACAGGCATAATCAACGTTAATATAGAGCAGACTAACCTGATGGTTGACCTGCGTTTCTTCCTCGCTATATTAGTTCTAGGCAGTATGCTGGGCTTTGCAAAAAACATGCTGAAACTTTTGAACTGGATGAACGAAAGAGAAGAACAATGGTTGAGATATCAAATTAAACCACTATAAGAAAGCCTTTCTAAACTTTGGGGGCTAATATTTAGTTTTTCTCTGAGCTTCTCCAACTTAGAGAGGTCTTTTTTTTGTTGCTCTGAATCTTGGGAGGTTATACGTTCAAATTCAATGAAAGAACCCGACCCTTCAACAATATCCAAGTGAATCTGAATACCCTCGTAAAAGTAAATTTCCCTAACCTTATCCACCACAACTTTAATCTTCATGATTCGTTCAAGAATCTGTCTAAAGACTTGAGGTTGTGGAATTATTAGAATGAAAACAGAGCTTCTTTTTGGCTCTGCAACGTTTTCTCTCTCGTAATATATTAGTTCAGCATCACTTTTGCCTTCTACTTCCCGCAGTTTCAACCTACCTTTCGGAACTTTGTAATAGGTGTCGATTTGATGAAAAGTGCCAACTTGCTTAGCGCTATATTGAATCAACTTATCTCGAATCGTCTCTAAACCGTCTACTTTGGCTTTCAACTCAACCATTGCATGTTGAACCCTTTGGCTTTTAGAAGACATTTTCTTTCCCCGATAACTTTCTGGTTAGCTGTAGTTTCTTGATAGCTGTTGCGGTATATATGCTAAAGTGGTTGTTTTCAAGTTTAATATAGAGTCTTTCGCCGAGCTTTATTGAAAACCTTTGTCTCACAGATTTAGGTATGTAGATTCTCCCACGTTCGTCGATTTTTGTTTTGAAGAAATTCTCAATGATCTCCATTATGTTTTCCCTTTTGACGGGCATTTTACCACATAAATTTATAAGATTGTAGATCATTGATAAATCTATCCGTTTATATGGAGGTTTGATGGATGCCTGAAGTAAGACTCGTGATACCGAAAGATTTAGACAGGGCTCTAGACAGTTTGATAAAAGCGGGATTTGCAGGAAACAAAGCGGAATTAGCAAGAACAGCATTGACATATTTCCTCTCCACAGTTCCAACACAACTGCAAAAGGGTTACGACGTGGAAACCGCGTTCTCTCCAGATGGCAGAATATTCCAACTAGAATATGCAATGGAATCTATGAAGCGAGGTGGAACAATGGTGGGTATATGCTGCAACCACGGCATTGTTCTAGCTAAAGAAACACCTAGCGATGAGTTCTTAATACTGCCAAATCCATTTTATCGAATATTCAAAATAACCGAAACAATAGCTATAGCATTTTCTGGAATACAACAAGACTCTCTTCTCGTCTTAGAAGAAGCAAAAAAACAAACAGGGATACTCAAGAAAGAAAACGCCAACGTAGATGTCGAAGCATTGGCTAAGGGATTGACTCTATTTATGCAGCCTTACGCGCAAAAAAAGGGTTTCCGACCCTTGGCAGTAGCCATGATAATTGGAGGCTTGGATTCTCAAAACAGGCCGAGATTGTTCATGATTAACAGCGCAGGCGCATCCCAAGAGTACAGAGCTTGCATGGAAGGCAAAGGTGGTGACGAAACGAAGGGAGTCTTGAAAGGGGGATATAAAGCTGACATGAGTTTAGAAGAAGCCGTCATACTAGCGATAAAGGCCACTCTAAGACGTAAAAAAGAGCCAAAGGAAGTTTTAATTGCAACACTCGACTTGAAAACAAAAGAAATTCGAGAGCTAACGCAAAAGGAAAAGCAAAAACTTTGGAAGAGGATTTTTCCCTAATTCCTTTTTTTATTGCTTTAGTTTTTTTGCCATGACGTAAGCGTCTTCTTCATCAGCATAGTACCCGCGCTTTGTACGTACCACTTGAAAACCTAACTTTTTATACATGTTCACCGCAGGAACATTGCTGACCCTCACTTCCAAATAGCATTCTTTCGCTCTATACAAGCGCATGTTCTTCATCGCTTCTTTCATAAGAGCACTGCCTATGCCCTTGTGTTGATGCCCAGGCAATACCGCAACGGAAACCACATGTCCCTTTTTAGGAATGCCGAACAAGCCAAAACTTGAAAAGCCTGTTTCAATTCTGCACATAATATACCCTACAATGTTCTGTTCTTGCTCAGCCACGATGAAGGTAGCTGAATACCGCTCGTATATGTCCATGAAAAAATAATGTGAATAATTTTCTGGTAGGCAAACGCGGTTTATGCTTACGACTTTTTCGAGGTCGCCGGGCTTAAAAGGTCGAAGGGTGAAGGTTGTCTGCAAGTGTTGCTTCCTCGCTAATGTTTAGGCAACTTGTATGAAAGTTAAATGTTTTGGCATTTATGTACGCTATGTATATGTTTACGAAACCGATAAGAACAAATGAGAGCGTAGAAAATCTAGAAGGTTCAGTATGAAAGCCTTAGCGTTATTGTCAGGCGGCTTAGACAGCACACTAGCTGTGAAGCTAATTCAAAAGCAGGGAATAGACGTTGTGGCATTGAATCTCACCTCTCCATTCTATGTTTATGGAAAAGGTGAACGCAGCGCTGCTGAAGTGGCAAAACAACTCAAAATACCACTCAAAATGATTACTCTGGGCAAAGACTATCTTGAGGTGTTAAGGAACCCAAAGTATGGCTATGGAAAGAACATGAATCCCTGCATTGACTGCAGAATCTTCATGCTTAAAAAAGCCAAGAAATATGCTGAAGAAATTGGTGTTTCTTTCATTTTCACAGGAGAAGTCCTCAACGAAAGACCAATGTCTCAGAATAGAAAAGCATTAAGCCTTATTGAGAAAGAGGCAGGTTTAGAAGGAAAAATCTTGAGACCTTTATCAGCGAAGTTGCTGCCAGAGACCGAAGCAGAAAAGAAAGGATGGGTCGACAGAGAAAAACTGCTAGGCATAAGCGGTAGATCGAGAAAGAAACAAATTGAACTCGCCAAAGAGTTCGGCGTTAAAGACTATCCATGTCCTGCTGGCGGTTGTTTGCTAACCTATAAAGAATTTGCATTGAAAGTCAAAGATTTATTCGAACACAAGAAAAAAGTTGAAACCAGAGACATCAATTTGCTAAAGATAGGGAGACATTTCAGATTTGGAAAGAACAAAATAATCGTTGGAAGGAACGAAAATGAAAACAAACAATTAGAGAAAATGCGAGGAAAAAACGGTTATTTTTTGGAAGTCCCCGATTGTGGTAGCCCCATCACTTTGTTGCAAGGACCGAAAACGAAGGAGGCTCTAAGGAAGGCAGCTGCTTTGACTCTGCGTTACTCTGACAAAAAAGAAGAAAAAACATTGGTTCATTTTGGTAGAGAAAAAATGGACAAATCAGTTGTAGTTTCAGCTTTGGATGCTTCTGAAGTTGAAGAGCTAAGAATAAAATGATCTTCCGCACTAGCGAAAATAAACGCTTCTTTTATTAATCCAGTAACAAAAGCCACAAATTCAGATACACCGCGGCTCCAAGCGAGGAAATTAAGATAAGAGAGGCGATTGTTTCTTTATAAAAGTCATAACGTTCGCTGAGAATGATCATAGAAATGGCGACTGGCATACTGTGCATAAGTGCTAACACTGAGCGTTCTATGCCTATCAGTCCAAATAATTTGATAGTTAAAAGAGCCACTACTGGTAAGAAAACTATTCTCAGCAGGCTCAACTTTAAAGCTTTAGTTATGTTTGTGTACTTTCTTCCGTAGAGAAAGACTCCAAGCATAAAAATAGCTACAGTGGAGGTCGTACTTCCTAGCATGTGTAAGGACGCTGAAATGGGCGTAGGGAATTCTATTCTAATAAGAGATACCAGAATGCCCGATAGAATTGATATGATCAACGGATTTTTTGAAAGTCTTCTGACGACGTGTTTTATTCCTTCCCATCTTGTGGATTTCTCCAGCTTATACAGCTCGAGGATTGTTAGAGATGTTGTGACGCTCACTACAGAAATGGAAGCCGCAGATAATGTTGCCAGGTGCTCCCTATCGGGGAAAGCAAGCGTTATGAAGGGTATGCCAAAGAAAGCTAAGCTACCGAAAATAGTGCTCAAAATCAAAAGGTAAAGGGTATCCTTTGAAAATCTGAATACGGAGTAAAGAACTGTGTATATTGTCAACACCACAAGGATTGGGGTGATTCCTGCGAACATGAATCTAAGAATTTCTGCAGTAAAATCTATTTCAGCCATATTGACAAAAAATAAGGCAGGTAGTGCAAAGTAATATACATAGGCACTGAGCACCCGTTCATCACCCGATTTCAAAATTCCGATTTTCCTCGAAAGAAAACCAATCCCGATTAGAAGAAAAATAGGGATTACTGTTTGCACGATAATGTTGCTCATTGACTTCATCTTGAGGAAAGTTTTGTTCCGTCTTAAGTGTATAGAGCATCTATTTTAAACTGATGAAGGGGTTCTAAAAATTGAAGGAAAAACTCATTAAATGAGACAATGTATTGATTTTTTGAAGAGTTATGTTGAAAAGAGTTAGACTCAAGAACGGTAGAGAATCCGTTGTAAGACGGTTTACGGCTAAGGACAAAGAGAAAGTGGTTGAGATGTTTGCCTCCATGTCTAAGAAGGCTCTTGAATGGGCGATGCCACCGTACACAAAAGATCGTTTAGAGAGAGGTTGGTGGTCACGCATACAACATCTTATCGCGCTTGTGGCAGAATACAGAAACCGAATTGTTGGCTACGCTCAAATATTTAAACATCCAAACCCGAGACACAGAGGAATAGGTGAATTGCTCATTTATTTGCACCAAGATTTTCACAATGTTGGGCTTGGAACGGCAATGAACGAATACTTGATCGAACTAGCCAAGAAAGAGAGGCTGCATAGAATTGGCCTCAGCGTTGTGGCAGATAACAAGATTGCCATACACATGTATGAAAAGCTGGGCTTTAAAATTGAAGGCATTTGTAAAGATGCCTATTTTGGTGATGATGGGAAATACCATGACATGGGTTACATGGGATTAATCTTGACGCACCAAGATGCCATAGAAGCTTAACTTCTCACAGACCATTTGGCTTGTTGTGCATGTCAAAGGGCACGTTAGTTTTGTGCAACTAAGTTCTTACTAGTGGAAAAGTTATGTGACCGTTGGGGATTGCCCAAACTTTTGCTTTTTTGCCTACAATCTTGAGGGCTTCATCCAAAGCATCGTTCAAAGCCCTCGCAGTTCGAAGCTTGAACACGTTGACTGCATAATAATCGGGCATTGTGGTAACAATGATAATTTGCGCTTTCTGTAAAGCCTTCAACAAATAGTAAGCCTTGTGTCCACCAATTGCGAAGTGTTTCTTAATTTCCTTTTCCATGGACTTTGAGTCTTTGAATTTCATCATCCACTCATAAAACACCTCGTTTCCATAGCTTTCTGGGCACTCAGCCACCAAAACAATAACGCCGCCATGCTTAACGCTGTCCAAGGCGTTGTCAACCGCTTTGTATGCTTGGTAAAGGTCAATGTCTGCGGGGTGCCCCCCAGGACTTACTATAACGATGTCTGCACGGCGGTCAATTGACACCTTGCACATCTCCTCAACCAGCTTCACACCCTTATAGAAAGCTTGTTCCAAGTCACCAGCAAAAGTTTGTACAATTTCGCCTTTACTGTTTGTTACAACGTTTAGAATAAAGTCGGCTTTTGCCAGCCTTGCGGCTTCAACCATGTCTTCGTGGATAGGATTTCCCTCTAAAATGCCGGTTCTGGCTTTGGGATTCAAAATCATGGCGTGATTGTGTTGAATTGTTTTGGTACCGCTAACGCCGGGTAAAACGCTTTTTCTGCCACCGCCAAAACCTGCGTAATAGTGCATTTCGATGTCGCCCGTCAGAATTCGGACATCTGCTTCTGCGAAAATCTTGTTGACAAAAACTTTTGTTCCATATTTCTTGGTCGTTCCCATGTAAACGTGGTCTTCGGCGTGGCAGTCATGACTTATAGTTTTAACGCGGTTAACAACGTCTTCGCCTAAGAGTTCTCTAGCCTCGTCGGGCTTAACAGCTCTATGGGTGCCGCAACCGAAGATTATCGTAACATCCTCGTCTTTAACCCCGAGTCGGTTTAGCTCTTCGAGAAGTGGAGGAACTATTAAATGGCTGGGAGCAGGACGAGTAACATCGTCCACAACGATCGCGACTTTGTTGCTCGAATTTACTATTTCACTTAAGGGTTTAGAACCAATAGGCTCGTTTAACGCCCGCAAAATCTCAGCTCTTGCATCGGGCACACCGGGTTTTTCCTCTGGCTTGATGATACCGAGGAAGCTGCGAGTTGGAATGCGTGCGCAAATCTCTGTTTTGTCGTATGGAAGCCAGACGTCTACCATAGAAATGGCACTCCGAGTGAAGGAATTGTTGAACCCTATTGCTTTTAAGCGTATCGAAGATTGCCTGAGAAGGGGAGTGCCAGCATAAGTTCTTTTAACCAAAAACACCATACCACTTATCGGGAATTTTTATGTCTATAGAAAGCACGGTTCCAAAAAAGAATGAAATAGCCTTTAAATGGTTTAACGACTATGCTGGTGTCACTGTGAAAACGCCAACGAAAACGCTAGTAGTAGATCCTGTAGATGTAAATGCTAAAAACTTCACAACCTTAGATGCTATACTTATCACACATGAACACTACGACCACCTAGACGGACCCTTAATAAGAAAGATACAGGAACGAACTCAATGCCAGATACTCGCAGACCCCACTTCTACTAAAAAACTTAGCAACACGATTCCCTTAGAAAAACTGCAAGAAATGACTCTTGGAACAGAAACAAAAATTGATAACGTAACAGTAAGAGCGGAAATGTGTAATCACCCGCCTGCAACTACACCAATTACATTTCTCATAACTAGTGAAGACAAAGTTAGAATCTTTCACACGGCTGACAGCATGCCTTTTCCAGAAATGAAAGATATAGGCAAAAACCACAAGCCAGACATTGTTTTTTGCACGGTTGGCATAGCGCCGGGTACGTCGCCCAAGACTGGAATCGAAATTGTAAAGCTCGTTAAACCAAAGGTTGCAGTACCCTATCATACGGCTTCGAGGGATGACTTGAGCAGGTTCTGTGGAATGTTAGCGAAAGAAGCTTTGAAGGTAAAGTGTCTTGTAGCTAAACGAGGTAATGTTTACATTGTTGGAAAAGAGCGGAAAGGATGATGTAGAGATGGAATTTATGAAAGGGCAGCTTTGCCAAATACTCTATAAGATTGGCGCGTTGAAATTCGGCACTTTCAGGCTCACAAGCGGAAAAATAAGCCCCTACTACATCGACCTCCGGATAGTGCCTAGTTTTTCCGATGCTTTCCACAAAATTTGTGATCTTTACGTTAAACTCATAAAGGATAACGTTGGAATCGACAACTTCAAGCGAATCGCTGGAATTCCCATAGCAGGTTTACCGTTTGCTTCCGTAACTGCGTATAATCTCAACAAGTCCTTTCTCTACACTCGTCCAACCCGGCGAAGGCATGGTAGAGAACGTAGAGTTGAAGGTGTGTTGATGCCGGGCGATGAAGTTCTTTTGTTAGATGATTTGGTTACTTCGGGTAGATCGTTGCGTGAGGCGGCGTCTGCAATTCGGGCGGAGGGTGGGGTAGTCGGTGATGCTGTGGTGTTGATTGATAGGGAAGAGGGGGGGAAGGAAGTGTTGGCGAAGGATGATATTAGGCTTTATTGTTTGTTGAGAGCTGGTGAGGCTGCAAGTACGTTGCATGAGGTGGGGGCTATATCGGATGTGGAGTTGGATGTGGTTTTGAAGCAGAGGAAGGGTGGTTAGTGTTGGGTGATGTTTGTGTGAGTGGGGGGTGTTTGTGGTTGTAGGTTTTGGGTGGGTTTTTTTTGTGGGGTTTTTTGTGTTTTTGTGTTTGTTTTTTGGGTTTTGTTTTTGGTTTGGTTGTTGTTTTGGGTTGTGTTTGGTGTTGGTTTGTGGTGTTTTTTGGGTGTTTTGTGGGTGGTTTTTGAGTTGTTTGTGTTGGGTTTGTTTTTGTAGTAA